>CAADHA010000026.1 GCA_900696685.1 uncultured Planctomycetota bacterium | reverse complement strand
TGCCGTCGAGGGGCAGTGATTCGCAGGGGTTGCTCGGCTCTTCCAGTGGGTTGTAGCGACCGATGACACCGACCACGCCGTTGTCCAGGGCGCTGCGCCCCGTCATGAGACACGCCCGCGTCGGCGATCCGCCGCATTCGCACGTCGGCCGGCTGCGGTGCTTCGTTCTCTTCCACTCCGACCGTCGGAGCGATTCCGTCGTGGTCGGTCCCGTGGGATTCAGAGACTTCACCTTGCCGCGCCTCCTCGAACGCGGCGGCGCCACGACCGTCACCCGCTGCCGGCGCGGCTGGCGCACCGGGCGTCCTGGGCGAATCGTCGTCCGTCCCCGCGTGAACCCGGCGCGGACGACCTCGAGTTGACATGATCCTGTCGTATATACTAGGATCGTGTCACCATGGCGGATCACCGGCCGCACAATCAGGTTCGAATGTTGCGCGAGTCGCGCGGCTGGACGCAGGCACAACTGGCGGACCGGGCCGACGCCTCGCGCGCGGCGATCAGCGCCATAGAGCACGGGCGCCTGACGCCCGCGGTCGATACGGCCATGCGAATCGCGCGCTCACTTGGCTGTCGCGTCGAGGATGTCTTCTCGGTCGATCCCGTCCATGACCAGCCGGGCGGGGCGTGGGCCTGGCCGGCAGCCTCGGCGCCATTCCGGTATTGGCAGGCGCGCGTGGGCGAGCGACTGATCCACATTCCCACCGAAACCACCGCGCAGGGCTTGTTGCCGCACGACGGGATTTGCGAAGATGCCTCGCGTCCGCCGAAGGCCATCGACCCGCAGGCCGATCGCACATTGGTCATGGCGTGCTGCGATCCGGCCGTGTCGCTGCTGCTGTCGATCTACGCGGAGCGCAGCGGGTATCGGCCGATCTGCCTGAATCGCACGAGCCGCGAAGCGATGCGACTGCTGCATGACGGGGTGATCCATGTGGCGGGTATCCATCTGGCGCGCGATGACAACCCGGCCGGCAACGCGGCGGCTGCACGCCAACTGCTTGGAGGCGGCGGCCATTCCGTGCTGCATGTGGCCCAATGGGAATCGGGCGTGGCCGTTGCCCGAACAGGCGAATGGACGAGCCGATCGCTGCAGCGTTCGCGCTTGCGGTGGATCGGCCGACCGGCGGGATCCGGCGCACGAGGGTGCCAGGACGAAGTGTTGGGGAATCATCCCTTACCTCGCCGAACGGCAGGCTCTCATCGGGGCGTGGTCGATGCGCTGCGGGGCGGGTGGGCCGATGCGGGCGTCTGTCTGCGACTGGTCTGCGAGGAAGCGAGGCTGTCTTTTGTGCCCATCCGGCGGGAATGTTTCGACCTGTGTTTGCATCAGCGCGATGTGTCGGATCCGCGTGTGGCGGCGTTGATCAAAACGATTCGGTCACGCCAGTACCTGCAACTGATTCGATCGCTGCCGGGCTATCAGCCGTCGGCCGCGATCGGTGAATTGGAACTAATCTCCAATGATGTCAAGGAAATCCCATGAGCATGAAGACCTGCTGTGGTCTGTTGGCCGCGCTCCTGCCGATGCTTCTTCTGACCGGCTGCGGTGACGGCGAGCGTCGCGCAGCCCATCAGCCGGCCCGCGAGTTTGAAGGCCGGCGATTGGTGCTGTTCGTCGGCTCGGCCTCGCAGCCGCCGACCGAAGCGGCGGTCGAGGCGTTTATGGAGCGGACTGGGGCCAAGGTGGAAGCCCACTTCGGCGGTTCCGGCGAGATGCTCTCGCGCATGAAACTGGCCGACCAGGGGGACATCTATTTCCCGGGGTCTTCCGATTACATCGAGGTCGCCAAGCGTGAAGGTCTGATTGATGCGGCGAGCGAGACGATCATCGCTTACCTTGTTCCCGCGATCAACGTACCCAGGGACAATCCCAAGGGCATCGCGACGTTGGATGACCTCACAAAGCCGGACGTGCGCCTGGCGATCGCCCGTCCTGACACCGTGTGTGTTGGTTTATATGCGGTGGAAGTGTTCGAGCGGGCGGGGCTGACTTTACGGGTGAGGCCGAACATCGTGAATTTCACCGAATCATGCGCCAAGACGGCGCAGATCGTCGCCCTTGGGCAGGTTGATGCGGTGCTTGGGTGGGACGTGTTTGAACACTGGGAGCCGTCGAAGATCAAGACGATCTACCTGCCCAGGGAGCAGGTGCCGCGCATCGGCTACCTGCCAGCGGCGATCGGCGCGCAATCCAGGGATGTGGATCTGGCGAAGGCGTTTCTTGCCTTCCTCACCTCGCCGGAGGGCCAGGCCATCTACAGCAAATGGAACTACCTTACTTCGGTCGAGGCGGCACGCGAGCACACCATGCCGGATACTCCCGTAGGCGGTGAATGGCGCTTGCCGGCGGGGTGGTAGGGGGCATGAAGTTGAGTCGATCTCTTTTCGCATTGTCTCTTGCGTGCGGGCTGGGCGGGGCCGTCTCGCTTGTACTGATGATGCTCGCGGCGCAGATCGGATTTGCCGGTGTCCGCGCGCCGATTGCCGCTCTGGGCCGGCCGGACATTCAACACGCCATCAAACTGAGCCTCTTCTGCGCCACCATCGCGGCCGGGCTGGCGATGCTTGTGGCCATTCCTTCTGCCTATGTATTGGCCCGATACCGCTTCCCCGGCCGCATCCTGATTGATGTCCTGCTGGACATCCCCATCATTATCTCGCCGATCGCCATAGGTATTACGTTGCTGCTTATGTTTCGATCAGCCCCCGGCAGTTGGGTGCAGGAACATCTGCTTCGATTTGTCTTTGAGGTTCCCGGCATCATTCTCGCCCAGTTCATTATCGCGCTGGCGCTGCAGATTCGTGTGCTCAAGGCGACCTTCGAGGAAATCAACCCCCGGCTGGAGCAGGTGGCTCGGTACCTCGGATGTGGACCCTGGGCGGCGATGTGGCGCGTGACTCTGCCGTTGGCCCGTCCTGGAATGGTTGCCGCGCTGCTGCTGGGCTGGGGCCGCGCGATCGGCGACTACGGCGCCACCGTCACCATTGCCGGTTCCGTCAAAGGCAAGACCGACACGATTCCGATTTCCATCGTGCTGAACTGGTCGGCGGTCCGCATAGAGGCGGCCGTGGCGCTGGTCATGGTGCTGACCTCCATTGCCCTGCTGGTGTTGCTGGCGGTCAGGCTCGCAGCCGGTGGGAGTCGGACATGATCCACGTCGATAACCTGAACGTGTCCGTCGGCAACTTCAATCTGCATGGAGTGAATCTTGAACTGCGCGAAGGCGGCTGCCTGGCGATCCTCGGGCCATCCGGTGCAGGCAAGACGCTGCTGCTGGAAACCGCGATGGGCGCGCGCCGGCCCAATCGCGGTCGCGTGCTCATCAATGGCCGCAACATCACCGACCTGCCTCCGGAGTTGCGTCGCATCGCCTATATTCCGCAGGATCTGGCCCTGTTTCCCCACCTGTCCGTCCGCAGGAACATCACCTTTGGCCTCACGTCCGGTGCGGCGCGACGCGGAACGGGCGAGGCGCTGGACCGGGTCGTCGCCATGTTCAACATTGAACACCTGCTGAATCGCCGGGTCATCGGAACCCTGTCGGGCGGCGAGAAGCAGCGCGTTGCCCTGGCGCGGGCGCTGATCGCGCAGCCCCGCGTGCTGTTTCTGGATGAGCCATTCGCCGCGCTGGACGCCGCCACCCGCGCCGACCTGCTGCGGTCACTCCGATCGCTCCGACAGACGCTGAACATCACGCTTTTTCTCGTGACGCACGATCTGGACGAAGCCTGCTTCCTGGCCGAAGAGGTCGCCATCATGATGCGCGGGCGCATCGTGGAGTATGGCCCGCGCGATCGCGTGTTCCGCCAGCCGCGAACCACCGCGGTGGCGAGATTCCTGAATATCCGCAACATCCTGCCGATCGAACAATTTCGCACCACGGGCTTCCTCTCTGTGAAGGCGAGCCACGACGGCTGCACTCATGTCGCGGTGCGTCCCGAGGACGTCACTCTCACCGAATGGGACGATGGTCCATCCGACGCCGTGCATGCTCGACTGGATGCCTTGATCCCCCTCGGCTCGCGGACCATTGCGGAACTGACACTTCCGGGCTCCCTGCGGTTGGAGGCGATGCTGAACCACGATCAGGCCGCCGCTCTTGGCAGGTCTGCGTCCGATCGGGTCCGGGTGTCGATCCCCACCGGCAGCATGATCTACCTTTCGACGGATGCAGGAGGGCCGGCCTACCCTGCACCGGTCTTGTCATGATAATAGACTTCACCCCGAACGTGTGTATTAACGTGTTGTTCGGAAGAGCGGCGAGAGTCTGTGTGCGGGTGCCAGAGGCGGTCCACCGGCACCCGCGAAAAAAGCCGCCAAACCGCGCCACGCGCGGCCGCACCACTGGCATGCACGCGGTTGCAACGTTCGGATACGACATCAGCCACACCGTGACGTGGACATTCGAGTAACGCGCCGAGCAATCTCGCATCATTCGGCATTGATGTCTACCCGTGTAACGATCTCGCGCCCGCCCCTCCCCATCCGCAATCCCTGAGCGTTTCATCCGTCCGTACCTGACGGATGGACCATGTGCTTCCACCTTTGGATGACCCCGCGCGGCTCGTGATCGAGTTGCGCTTTGTCCCTGCGCTGGACCGTGAAGATGCGGTGCAGGAGGCGTGGCTGGCGCACCTGGAGGGCCGGCCCGTGGCCACCGGGGTGAACTGATGCATGCGCTGCTCCACCCAACGTCGTAACATACGAGGCGAGTTCGGCTCCACATCGGGCCGCGACCGACATCCCCCGCTCACTGACCAATTCGGACTTTGCAGCGTTCTGACTTTGGGGTGACCCCCCCCCAAAAAACCGGTGATTTGCGGTGCTCTGGCGGAATCGGTCTTGCACGATCGTGTTGTTGGCTGTATACTGCTCTTGACTGGTTCCGTGGTGGGGATTGCGGCGGTGTCAGAGGCGAAGTCCTGTGGGCCGAAGTCGGCCTGCTGCCACGTGTGTTGGAGCCAGATGGGAGAAACACACTATGCGATCAATTATTCTGCTCGGGGTTGCGGTGTTCCTTGATCTTGCCTGCGGGTCCGTGCTGGCCCAGCCCTTTGAGCCGCTGGGACGCCCGCCCGTTCCCGAAGGCAATCCGATGACCCCCGAGAAAGTGAATCTGGGAAAGGCGCTGTTCTGGGATGAGCAACTCTCCTCCAGCCGGCTCACAGCCTGCGCGACCTGCCACCGCCCGGCCGCGGGCGGCTCCGATCCGCGCTCGATTATCGGCGAACTCTCATCGACGCACCCGGGTCCGGATGAAACCTACGGAACCGATGATGACATCACTGCTTCGCCGGGTATTCCGCTGACCAAAGAGGATGGGTTGTATCTGCGCACCCTCCTGTTCGACATGCGCCTCCAGGTTGGGCGCCGTCGCGCTCCCTCGGCCGTGAATGCCGGATACTCGCCTATGCTGTTCTGGGACGGCCGGGTGGACGAGGTGTTTCGCGATCCCATCTCGGGAGAAGTCGTTCTCGATGGTAACGCCACGCTCGAGAGTCAGGCCGCCAAGCCCGTACTCGGAACGGCGGAGATGGGACACCTCGGTCGTGACTGGAGGGATGTCGCGTCTCGCGTTGCACAGTCGCGAGCACTCGCTCTGGCGACGGACATTCCCCGCCCTCTCAAACAGTGGATCAACGGGCGGAACTACCCCGAACTGTTCCACGAGGTGTTCGGTTCGCCCGATGTCACGCCGGCTCGCGTCATCATGGCCATCGCGACCTACGAGCGCTCGCTGTACTCCAACCAGACTCCCTTCGATGAAATCCTGCGAGGCGCTCCCATTGAACAGGTGCTCACCGAGCAGGAACAACTGGGCTGGCAGGTCTTCAATGCCGTGCGCTGCATCGAGTGCCACCCGGGCAATCGTCTGACAGACGAGCGATTCCACTACCTCGGGGTGCGCCCGCCCGATGAGGATCTGGGCCGCATGGAGGTGACCGGCCTCGAAGTCGACAAGGGCAAGTTCCGCACGCCAACGCTGCGCAATATCGAACTCCGCGCCCCGTATTTCCACAACGGACGGTTCGAGACGTTGGAAGAGGTCATCGAATTCTATGATCGCGGCGGCGACTTCGACGCGCCCAACAAGCACCCGCTCATGCAACCATTGAACCTGACGCAGGAAGAGAAGGATGCGCTCGTTGCGCTGATGAAGCGTCCACTCACGGACCTGCGGTTGGTTTCGGAGGTTCCGCCATTCGATCATCCCACGCTTTACACCGATTCGGGCCGAATGCCGCGCAGCGTCGGCGAGGGCCTGGCGGGTAGCGGCGGATTCGTGCCCAACATGATCGCCTTCGAGCCTCCGCTGCTTGGCAACGACAACTTTACCGTCGCCGTCGAAATGGCGCTTGGTCGAGCGCGCGCGTATCTGCTCATGGGCATCGTCGATCCGGCGGAAGCGTACTACGCCGACCCCAACGCGTTCGACCCAGCCAATCTCGCGGTTGCGGCCACAGTGCTGAACGGGTTTGTGCCCGGCGAAGGCACGGGATCGGTCTCTCTGAGTATCCCGCGCCGCATCCGGCTCAACGGAACGACGGTGTATGGTCGCTGGTTCATCGAAGATCCAAATACGCCGCATGGCTGGTCAATGACCCCCGCGTGCGAGTTCACACTGTTCAAGTAACGCGGCGACGACCTCGCGTGGATTGACCCTGCCCGATAGCCCAGGGCTATTCGGAGAGGGTCTACCCGTGTAACGATCTCACTCCGACCGCGCCGCATCCGCAATCCCTGAGCGTTTCATCCGTC
>CAADHA010000025.1 GCA_900696685.1 uncultured Planctomycetota bacterium | reverse complement strand
TGTCAGCCCGGTTGATGCCCGTTACGCATCGCCCGAAACCGGTCAGATCTCCTGAGAGCCGGTGGCCGCAAGGCCGGAGATTTCGTCAGTGCTTCTGCCCAGCCGGGGAGTCCCATCCCCGTCCTGGGGGTGGTCTCTCCATTTCCATGTGTTCCATGTCATAGGAGGCCATCATGTCCGAGTCCACTCAAGCCAGCAGCCAGCCGTCGTACTTCAACCTGCACGTCGAGGGCGTCGGCTATCTCAATCGCGTGCGCACCGTGAAGCCGAAGAAGGGTCAGGAGTTCCTGGCCTGCACCGTCGCAGCCCTCCGCGGCAGCGACAGTGACGCCAGCTACACGAAGTTCGACTGCCGTGTCAGCGGTGCTGACGCTCAGGCGATCGTCAAGCGCCTGGAAGACGATGTCGCAGCCGAGAAGGCCGTGATCATCGGTTTCCGGATCGCCGACATCTACCCCGAAATGTTCACCTTCGAGAAGGGCGACAGGAAGGGGCAGTCCGGCGTCAGCATCAAGGGGCGCCTGCTGCGTATCAAGTTCGCCAAGGTCAACGGCAAGTCGATCGACGTGCCGCAACCCGCGAGCGCGGACGAAGCCGAGAGCGTTCCGTTCTGACCTCCGGCACCGTCGGTCTCTATCCATCCCCCGGGGAGCTCGCTCCCTGGGGGAGGAGTTCCCCATTCGTCATTCGAAGGAGAACTCCATGTGTGGGCCGATCGAGTCGATGTCCGATGCCGCCCTGCTCAGCACGCTGGTGGGGCCGCGCTCGGCAGCGAATCTGTTAAAGGAAGCGAGCGGCAGCCTGTCGCGGCTGCTGAACGCGGAAGTGGCACAGCAGGTGCCGTCGTCGTCTGTCGAAGCCAAGCTGCTGGCGGCCAGGGAACTGGTCCGTCGTGCTCTGGCCGAGACGATGCGCGAACGGGACATGCTGGCCTCACCAGCCGCGGTGCGTGAGTACCTGCGGATCACGATGGCCGAGCGCCACCACGAAGTCTTCATGGTGCTGTTCCTCGATGCACAGAACCGGGTCATCGCGCCCGAGGAAATGTTTCGGGGGACGCTCACGCAGACCAGCGTGTACCCGCGTGAAGTGGTCAAGCGGGCGCTGGCGTTGAACGCAGCGGCCGTGATCCTGGCGCACAACCACCCGTCGGGTGTCGCCGAGCCCAGCCGGGCCGACGAGTTCCTGACCCAGTCGCTGCGTTCGGCGCTGGCCCTGGTCGACATCCGCGTGCTCGACCACATCGTGATCGCCGGCAGCAACGCCGTCTCGTTCGCGGAACGCGGCCTGTTGTAGCCCGTGAACCCCGCGCGACTTCCGTCGCGCACCCCATCCGGATCGGGATCCCCCGGTCCGGTTCTTCACCCCAGCGGGGATGCGCATCCCCGCATGGCGGGGGGCCGTCTCCGCAATCTCTATGGAGTCTCACCATGAAGAGCGGACGTACTCTCGTCGACCTGGCCCGCGAGCTCGAGCGCCAGATCTCCTCCAAGCGCGACCTGGTCGTGCCCTCGTCGTTCCTGCAGTGCCGTACCGAAGAGGGCGGCGACCTCAAGCTGATCGTCGACTCCCGCCAGGGAGACGGCGAGTACGGCGTCACGGGTCTGGCCCGCCGGCAGCTCGCCGACAAGCTCAAGATCCCATTCGCCTACTTCGAGCGCATGCGCACCGAGCAGCCCGCGCTGCTCGATCGCAACGTCAACACCTGGCTGCAGTCCGACGGCGATCGCCGGATGCTGCGCACGCTGGACGGGCAGGTGAGGGCGGTGCTGTCGGACCGCTACCGCCGGCTGGACAACTTCGATCTCGCGGAGAACGTCCTGCCGATCCTGCAGCGGCTGGAAGGTGCCCGCTTCGAATCGGTCGAGCTGACCGAGACGAAGATGTACCTGAAAGTCGTGACGCCTCGTGTCGAGTTCGAAGTCGCCCCCGGCGACGTCGTCCAGGCCGGCATCGTCATCACCAACTCGGAGGTCGGCTGCGGCACGCTGTCGGTGCAGCCGCTGATCTTCCGGCTGGTGTGCAAGAACGGCTTGATCGCCTCCGACCACGCGCTGCGCAAGACGCACGTCGGGCGTGCGCTGACGACGGAAGCGGAGTCGACCCAGGTGTTCAGGGACGACACCCTCGCTGCCGACGACCGGGCCTTCTTCCTGAAGGTGCGCGACGTGGTCGAGGCCGCAGTCTCCGAAGCGACGTTCCGGCAGGTCGCGCAGAAGTTGCAGAAGACGCGCGACATTCGTCTGACCGGCGATCCGGTGAAGTCCGTCGAGGTGCTGGCCAACCGCTACACGCTCAACGACACCGAGCGTGCCGGCGTGCTGCGGCACCTCATCGTCGAAGGCGACTTGAGCGCCTACGGCCTGGTCAACGCCGTCACGCACTTCTCGCAGGACGTCGACGACTACGACCGTGCCACCGAGCTCGAGGCGCTCGGCGGGAAGCTCATCGAGCTGGCCCCAAGCGACTGGAAGGAGGTCGCCGACGCGGCTTGAGAACCCCCGAAGCACGGTCACCAGCGTGCTTCGGGACTCTTGCCCCCGATTGAAGTCCCCCCTAGCCCGGCGCAGCCTCGCGGTTGCCCGGGCATTCTTTCTCGGCTGTCAGCAGTGCTGACGGCTGCCCCGGGCTTGGAGGCGCCGTGTGGACAGCCTGCCGCCGAAGTTCGGCGGCGTGGACGACGTGATCGCACGCCTGGACGCGCCTAGGCGCGCGGAGCACGACGAGGCCGAGATGTACGTGCGCAAGGCCACGCGCCAAATCGACACGCCCTATCGCCAGCGCCTCGCTGCTGCGCTCGGCTGGAGATTCCGGCCCTGAAGCTCGATCGGATGCCGTGGCGCACGCGAGCCTACTTGCTCTCGGGCGTGGTTGCGGGAGCCGGCGCAGGCGTCGTCTGGCTGGATACCGGCTGCGCGGGTGGGCGCTGCACCTGCTGCATTGTCGGCACGGTGAGGCCCTTCTTCAGAAGTTCGGCGTAGCCACCGGAGTTCTGGGTGTTGCTGTCTTTCATGGCGCTGCCCTTTTCAAGGTTGATGGAGATGAAAACGACGGAGAGGACCATCGCGAGCAGGAAGGACCCGCCCGACGTGTAGTTGAGAAACTTGGTGCCGCGATCCCACGCGTTTCCGCGCTTGAGCGCGTCGTCGTCGCCTTGCATGTAGTAGGCATAGGCGCGGCCTTTCTGCGCCTCCAGCGCCCGGCTGCTGACGAGGAACGAGATGATCGTGGCGCAGGTCGCGGCCGTAAACAGCGCCCACGACCAGTAGAGCGTCCAAGGGGCCGCCGCGCTCTGGATCGGCACGAAGTCCTTCAGGAAGCCGACAGAGAGCGCGAGGCCCGCGCTTGAAAACGTCAGGACCGCCTTGTCGAAATTCTCCGAGCTGGAGACTTCGCGCTTGTTGATCTCGGCGACGTGATCGGCGTAGACCTTCCTGATCTCGTCACTGACTTCAGGCGCTGTGCTCACGGGTCACTTCTTCCCGTCGCCGTTCTGCTTCGGTGGCTGCGGGGGCGGTCGCGTGACCAGCGAAGGCACAGGCAGCCCGCCGTCTACCTTGGCAGGCCTGTGTTCCAGGCCGCCGCTTTGCGGGATGGATGGCGGTGTGTTCTTGCTCATGGCGATCTCCGGTGCGCGTGGCCGAGCGCGCTCAGTAGCGGCTCACCCCGGCGATCTGCCGGTTCCATTGCTTCTGCATGTGCTCGCTGACCTCACTGCTGAGGCCGTACCACGACGCATCGTTGTTGGTTGCGTCGATCACGATCAGCGTGTCATTCGCGTCCTGCGCGCGGCGGACGATCTCGGCGGTCTGCTTGGCCGTGTAGGACGAGCTGACGTACCAAAGGGAATACTGAACCTTCGCCCACGAGCCGAGTCCCTTGATCGCGGCGATGACGCGGTCGTAGTTCTGGCCGGGATTCTTCAGGTCATAGGAGACGAACAGGTTGTTCATGGTGGCACTTTCATTTGCCCTTCGGCCTCGGTTTGATGGTTTCGACAACGGTCGTTGCCGGACGGCGCTGCGCTTCCTTGACGGGGACGAACTGGCCTGACTTCGCGTCGCGACCGACCTTGAACCCGCTGGAACCGCTGCTCTTTCCCTTGCTCATACGGACCTCCGAATAGGTTGACTGAGGGACGCTGGCAGTTTACAATAAATATGCAAAAGATCAAATGACAACTGACACCGAGAGGAGCACTGCCATGCTCGCGGACCGCCTCAAACTGGCCCGCAAGAAGACCGGGCTGTCCTTGCGAGACCTGTCGGCGGCGATCGATGAACGCGTCACCGCGCAGGCCATCGGCAAGTACGAACGCGGCGAGAGCACCCCAAGCTCCGGTGTGCTGCTGGCGCTGGCCAAGGCTTTGAATGTCTCCCTGACCTACCTGCTCGACACGCAGGAGGTTTCGCTTGCGGGCGTCGAATTCCGCACCAAGGCGAACACGACGGCGCGCGACCGCGCGAACGTCGAGACCGAGGTTCTGGAGTGGATCGAGCGGTATCTCCAGATCGAGGTGATCCTCGATCTGGACAGCGCGCAGTGGCATTGCCCGCTGGCGAAGCCGCACGCGCTCAAGGGGATCGCCGAAGCCGAGAAGCTGGCGAACGATGTTCGCAAGACGTGGAAGCTGGGGCTCGATCCGATCCCGAACATGACCGAACTCCTTGAAGAGAAGGGCCTCAAGGTTCTGACGATCGAGCTTCCGGAGCGCGTCTCTGGCTTCACGTGCATGGTGCAGCGTCCCAAGGGGCGGGCCGCGCTCCCGGTCATCGTCGTCAACAACCGCTTCTCCCTCGAGCGTCGGCGGCTGACGCTGGCGCATGAGCTTGCGCACCGGCTGATCGATACCGACAGCCTTGACGACAAGGCTGAGGAGAAGGCGGCCAATCTTTTTGCCGGAGCCTTCCTGATGCCTGCGGAGCACCTGCTCCGCGAGGTCGGCAAGCATCGCAACGCATTCGGCTACAAGGAGATCATTGACCTGAAGCGCCTCTATCGCGTGAGCGGCGCTGCCCTGCTAATGCGGCTCCGGCAGCTTGATGTGATCTCCGAGTCCACATTGATCTACGCCTACCAGACAATCGCACGAGGCTGGCGCACGCAGGAACCGGAGCCTCTGGAAGGCCCGAACGAGATCGGGCAGCGCGAGCGGGCGCGGCGATTTGATCGCTTGTGCTACAGGGCGCTTGCGGAGGAATTGATCTCGTTAAGCAAGGCGGCGGAGCTGCTGCGGATTCCCGCAGAACAAGTTGAAGCGGGACTAAAAGGGCCGCGTCCAGATCATGCGGATCGTCGTCAGTGACAGCAGCTGCCTGATCGACCTCCGCAAGGCGTCGCTCCTGGACGCCTTCGTCCGGCTGCCCTACGAGTTGCTGATTCCCAACACGCTCTTTGACGGTGAGCTCGTGAAGTTCACGGCGGCGCAGAAGCGCGCACTCGTGCGTGGCGGGTTGCAGGTGATCGACCTCCCGGGCGAGAGTGTTCTGCGCGCGGTGGACGTGACCCGGCAGCTCCCGCGCCTTTCGATCCACGATGGCTTTGCCTTCGTGCTGGCTGAGCAGCACGCAGGGTGTGTGCTGCTCTCCGGCGACGGTGCACTGCGCACGTATGCCGCGTCCTGCGCGATCGAGGTACGCGGCGTGCTGTGGGTCATCGACGAATTGCACCAGCACAATCTCGTGCCCGTCGAGACCCTGCTCGAAGCGCTGGCGCTGTTCGCCGCCGACGACACGGTCCGACTCCCGGCACGGGAAGTCGCCGCCTCTATCCGGCGCTATCAGGGGCTGGGATAGACCGGGATAGGCTGGGGGCTGCGGGTCATCGCGGTCGACACAGGGCTGGCAAGCCCGCTTGCGAGCGTCTGCATGGGTGCGTTGTCGGCATCGTCGGATGTCCGGTCCGGATGACCCGAGTCGTTGGTCCGCTTTTGGCCGCGTGCTAGCCACTATCTCGCTTGCCCGTGTGGCCGTGATTCATCGCGTTGCTGGCATTCAGGGTTGCCGGCTAAGCGCTTCCTACGGGTCGCGCTGGCACCATGTACGTCTGCTGTTGGGCCACGGACCCCGATGTTCCAGCGAAGCCGTGCGGCGGCGGCGACACCGGCGCGGGCGGGCGGCCACGTCGTCATCGCGTCGAAACGACGGTGCACGACGTCGAGCTCGGATTCACGTAAGTCGTCTGAACCGGCTGCGAGCGTCGACATGAACCGACGCGGCACATGTATGGAAGCCGCCCATCACGACCGCCGGAAGTCCCCGATCCAACGAAGCGCATCATCGGCCGAGGTACACGGCCGTGATCTGCTCGCGCTCGTGGCCCAGCTCTTCGCTGATGGTGAGCCGGGCTTCGCGATCGACCTCGCGCTGCGAGGGCGTGAGGTCTCGCGACCGCGGCCCGCCAGCCGCCGGCGCTGGCCAACCAGTCAGTTCGCGATAGCGGGTCTGCGCGTAATGGTGGCGGTGGCCATGGATGCGGTGCACGCCGGCCGTTGCGCATTGATACTCGAAGCACCGCAACTGCTCGACGTAGCTGCGCTCGGCCGGGATGAGGCTGCCCCTGCCGGCGAGCGCCTTGGCCTCGTCGAGCACCTGGCGCTGCTCCGCATTGCGGATGGGGATCTCGCGCGCCCGTCCGCCCTTGGTCCACGTGTCCTTGAGCGCCAGCCTCTCGCCGCGATCGGCCCACTCCGGCCGGATCTTGATCGACTCGCCCCGCCGCAGACCGAAGGCTGCCTGCAACCGCAGGGACATTGCCGTGTAGGGGTCGGTAATCCTGGTGAGCTCGCCGCCGCTCAGCTCGCGCGCCTTGCTGACGTTGGTGACGTACTGCCGGTTGCCGATACCGTAGTGGTCGTTGTCGCGGGCGATGACGTTCTGCTTGCCGATCTTCTCGGCCCACCATCGCAGCTCCGCCATCCGGTTCTTGATCGTGCCCACGGCCAGGCCTTCGGCCTGCCAGCGCTCGACCAGCCGCTCGACGTGCTTGGGCTTGAGGCTTGCCGCGGCCATGTGCCGATAGCCCATGTCGTGCAGCTGACTGGCCACCAGGTCGAGCACACGCTCGCGATCGCGCTGCGTCGCGAAGCTGCCGTCGCGGTTGCGCCGGCACAGCTGCTTCAGCTCGTAGTTCAGGTTGCGCATTCGGCTGCTGCTGGCATCGTTCCTCGTACTGTCGGCTGCCCCTCGGTTGTCATCTCTCGCTGTCGCTGGTGTTTGGTCGGTCAGGTCAGTGTTTCTGTCCGTCCCGGGCGCCGAAGCGCTGCGGGAACCACGAGGGACACGGGACACCACTCCCGTTTCGTGCCGAGTCATTGCTGGCCGCCGCGGCACGCGGCGTTGGCACCGATGGCGCTTCCTGCGGGAAGGCGATCCACCGGGTGAGCCCTTGCCCCAGGGCTCGTGGTGCGCCGGGCGGCGCTCTGGCTGATGTGGCCCGCGGGGAGCGGGCAGGGTGCGGCCCGCGTTGCACGGTCCGAGGTCTTGACGCGCCAGGGAGGCCGTCACGCGGGGTCGTCACTTGCGACAGCCCCGGCAAACCGCATGTGCGCTGGGGCAGCGTGCGCGTCGTCACTACTGGCTGGCGCCGCGTAGTGACGACGCGGTTGGCGCAGGTGGTGCTGGGGCAAGGCGCGGCCGAAGCTGCAGCAGAGGCTGCTCGATCTACGCCGCTACGGTCTCGCACGATCGACTGCGGCAGTGCAGGCGCTTCGTCGCCGAAGCCTGACGCGTATCTCCGGGCCTTCTCGGCCGCCGGGTTTCAGGAGATGTGGCCGGCTCTGGTGCCCGCGCGAGCGGGCTGGGGCGATGCGGTGACGGGCATCAGCCGGGCTGACTCAGCCAGCGCGAACGCGACGACTCTGCGCCAACGATTGCGTCGATGCAACCGCAGCGGTCGACTGGGGCAGAGCGCCGTCGGCTGCAGAGTTGCCCAACCCGTCAGCAGTGCGGACGGCACGATGAACGTCGGTCCGAACAGGCGGCTTACCCACCGCCGCGCGAGTCTTGCGTTAGAGGCGCCGATCGCGCGGCCGTGGATAAGCCTGGCAGAGCGTCCGCTACGCGATTGTTCCGCCTTCAGGCTGGGCTCGACGCGCGTGCTCAAGTTGCAAGCGATCGCCCGACCGTCGCAACGCGTCGTCAAGATGATCAAGCAGCTCTCGGATCCGAGCGAGCCGTTCCAGCGTGTCATCGCCGGACGGCTGCCGAAGCACTTCGCGCGCGACTGGTTCTTGAGTTAGCCGAGCGAGTGCGACACCGTGACGACCCATCTCCCGGAGCGCGTTCGTCGCTTCCCGGGCACGTTCCTGCAGTGAGGCCAACGCCGACTGCGCATCGCTGGACACGAACTCACCCAGGGGGCCGCCCACCAGGCGGGCGACCACGATCGCGGCGACGATGTTGACGTTGAGCCCGAGGTCGGACGCGTGCCGGAAGAGGTCGTCGAACTCGGCAGCCAGGCCAGATTCCGCCAACAGCGCAAGAGCGCCGGCGACGTCGAGGCGCGAAGCATCGGCGTCGACGAGCTCGATCAGCCGACGATACGGCTCAGGTAGTTCGATGGGCAGTGCACGCCGCGCCGGCTCGATCTCGGATAGCTCGAAGTCCTCCATGGCCGCAAAGTCGACACTGCGGGAGTACATCGCACTCGGCGCTGCGAAAGAGTCCAGGCTGAGCGACATGGCTACGCTGCCCGTGCCGCCCCAGCCGGCCGCCAGTGTCTGCGGGACCTTGCGCAGCGCCGGGATATCGAGTGCCTTCTCTTCTTCTGCCCGGGGTGCGACGACCAGCCAATTGGTCCACGGACTGATGAGCCGATAGCGGAGCGCTGTCTGCAAGCCTATGACGTCCTCCGCCTCCTTCAGTCGGGCGGCCGCGGCGACACGAGCCACCGTGGACAAGCTATCCGGCGAAGAGGCGGGCGGCGCCGCTGCAAGCGCCAATTCCTGGCGAACGATCTCCCCCTTGTCCGTCTCGACCTCGAGAGTCGCGGATCCGCTGGCGTGCGGGCGATCGAACGAAGTAGAGGCGACCACCGTGTCGCCCTCGAAGACCGCACCGATCCGTGACGGGCTGATGTTGGCGGCGCCGTCCGGCCAATGAACCGCCACGCGCTTGGCTCGCGGCGCCCGCATGCGCTCGAAGTGGCGAACGACCCGGTCGGCCATGCCTTCGCGTGGCGAGACGAGCTCGCACTCGCCACCTGTGCCGGCTGCGAGCCCGCGCACGAACGCCTCGGAAACAGCGCTGCCGACGCCGACCGTAAAGATCCGATGCCCCGACTTCGTCGCTTCGTCCACCACGGACTCCCAATCGGAGATTTCTCCGTCGGTCACGAGGAAGAGATCGCCCGCCTCGGTGCGCTCGAGGGCGGCGTAGGCCTCCCGCAGCGCATTGCCGATCTCGGTGCCGCCCATGTTGGCGTCCAAGGACTTCGCGAACCGCCTGGCTTTGGTGAGGTTGGTCTTGTTGCAGGGGAGGAGGTGACTCGACAACGCGTTGGTTGAATTGCCGAACGCGATCAGCGTCACTCGGTCCTGCGGCTGCAGGCTTTCGAGGATGCCGTCCAGCGCCTGCTTGGCCTGTTCCATCGAGTCGCCTTGCATCGATCCGGAGCAGTCGATGACGATGGCCAGCGAGAGCGGACGCGGCTGCTGCAGGCCGGGGAAGAACGGCTGGAAGCTGGCGATCGCCGTCATGCCTACGCCGTCCTGTCCACACAGGACGAAGCTGTGCGTTGCCTGCGGCGCCTTCACGTTCAGGACAAAGTCGCGGTCCATGACGGCCTTCGGCTGCTGCAAGGACAGCACAGCTTTCTCCGGCAACTTGACCAGCTCGACGGTATGGGACGGGCAAACGAACTGCGCGTCGCGCAGGGCACCGAACACCTCCACGCGCAGGGAGAACTGGTTCTCGACCGTGAGCGAGGCTTCCGGAGCCTGGTGTGGCTGATGCGGCGATTCGCCGAAGCGCGGCGCGATCGTGGTCGGCAGGAAGAAGCGCAGCCGATCGCCGGCCCACCGGTACAGGATCGCGTAGCGAAAGGTGATCTTCGCCATCTCCTGCGGGAGTAGATTGCCGACATTCATCGTGTAGAGGCCCGGTTCGATGGCCTCCAGCATCACGGCCGCGTCGCCGGCCTCGACGGCATCCTCGTACTTCTCTTCGGCGGCCTTCTTCTCGACGACGACACCCTTGAGCGCGCGCCCTCCGATGTCGACTTCCAGATCGAGCAGCACTGCATCGAGCGGCAGCGGGAACGTGTAGACCGCCTCGATGTTCGTGCGCTCGTCGTTGCGGTAGGTCTGTGAGACCGTGACCTCGGCGAGCAGATCCTGCAGGACCGCGGAGACGGCGACGTCGCACAGGGCGACGCGTTCGCCCTCCAGGCCGGTGAGGGCCGATGCCAGCTTGTTCATTCTTTTTCCTCGCTTTCGTGAATCTGCGCGTAGGCCTGCGTCACCGCGCGGAAGAAGGCCCGCACCTGCTCCGGCGTCAGGCCGGCGCGGCTGGGCTCCAGGGTGAGCTCGACGCCGTCGTCGACGACCAGGTGGCTCCAGACCTCCACCGTCCCTGAGCGCCGCGGCGTCGGGGGCAGGGGGCCGGTGGCCTGCTGTCGAAGGAGCTCGCCGATCCGCTCCAGGGACAGCCCGGCAAGCTGCCACTTCCGAACGAGCAGGAGCTGCTCGACGTGACGCTGGGTGTAGTACGCACCCTTGCCCACGCCCTGCGGGCGATCGATCAGCCCGGACTGGATGTAGTACCGGACGGTGCGGCGTGGCAGCTCGGAAAGAGTCGCGATCTCGTCAAGGGTGAACGTCTTGGGCTCGTTCATGCCAGCAATACTAGACAGTAGAACTGTCTTTGTCAACTGTCACGAAAGATGGCCCAAGGGCTCAGCGTGCGTCGGCATGCGTCGAGTCAGGCGGCTTACCCACCGCCGCGCGAGTCTTGCGTGAGAGGCGCCGATCGCGCGGCCGTGGATAAGCGCGGCCGGCCGACTTCGGACTACAGGTCCGGATCGTCCGCCTCGTCGTGGCGGTCGCGGCGAGTGCCGTTCACGTACGCCCAGAAGGCCGTCTTTCGCCCGTGGCGTGTCCGGATCTCTGCCTCGAAGTGCTCGTGCGACGACATTGGCAGCAGGCTGGCGCCGCTGCCTGCGATCTCCTTCAGGCGAGCCCAGTAGCGCGCCGCGTGGCCATAGGCGCGCGCGTACGCACGATCCAGGATGCCTCTCAGCAAGGCTCGATAGACGACGGTCTCGCCGCGCGGGCAGTCGTGGGCGCGCAGGGCCTTGGCCAGTGGAACGAGGCTGCCGCAGTGGTTGCCGTCAATGCGCCCGGGTTCGGCCAGCAGCCTTCCCTCGGCAGCGTGCGCGTCGCCGAGTTGCAGCAGCAGCGTGGCCGCGGCCGTCAGGTCATCGTGGCGGAGCGCGAGTTGCCGGGCATGGGCGACGGCTTCGGGACGTGCAGCCTCGGGCAGGTGCTCCAGCCAGCGCTGGAAGTAGAAGTCCGACAGCGTGCGCTCGAACATCCGTTGCCGTATCGGTGAGCTCTCCTCGAAGCGGCCGAGTCGCTCCAAGGCATCGGCGAGAAGGTCCTGCCGGCTGTCGTCGAGGTGGCCCCAGGCGTCCTGCAGCCAGGTGAGCGCGTCGGCCGGCCGGTCGGCGTCGAGATAGGCCCGGGCGAACGCCTGCCGCTGCACCTGGTTCGGGTTCGGGCTGTAGCGCAGCGAGGCACGAACCTGGATGTCAGGGTCGTGCAGCGACTCGGCCAGCAAAGACAGCGCCCCCGAGATGCGGAACACCCCGTCCGGCGGACTCTGCCCAAGCGGGGACGCATCCAGTGCCTGCGCCAGCTGCAACTCCAGCCGTGCGACGAGCCCGCGCTGGGCCGGCTCGTCGAGCAGAAGGCCGGCACTGCGCAGCAGTTCGTCGCGCGCCCCGTGCTGGTCGGCCTCGTAGAGCTTCAGCAGGCGCTCCGGCCAGACGTCGCGCGGGGTTTCGCAGCGGGCGGCCGCCTGCAGCCAGTGGCGGCAGGCCGCGCGCACGGCGTCCCCGATCACGCCGTCGGAGTCGTCGGCGCGATCGAACCACGCCGCGTCCGCCTCGATGAAGGCCTCGAAGAGCGTGAGGGCGGCTGGAGGATCCTTGGGCAGCAGCTCACGCGCCACCTGGTCCAGCCAGCCGTCGAGCATGCGGCCGAACTCGCTCGCCTCGCGATAGCCGTAGAACTTGGTCGAACGCCGCCAGCCGGACAGCGTCTTCCTGAAACCGGCGGCGAGCTTGTCCGGACGATCGGCCAGCTGCATCCGCTCAAGGCGTGCCTGAACCGCCTCGTGGTCCTTGGCGAGCTCGAGCAGCACCGCGACCAGGTCCCCCGCGTCCTGACGGCCGAGAAACGCTTCCAGGTCTTCGGTGGGTGTCTTCGCCATGAATCGGGCGGGTACTTTGGGGTCATCTCGACGGCGTGCCCTGGCTCAAGTCCCAGAACGTGCCTTGCCAGTTCGAGATCCGTCCCTCGGTACCGCAAGCCGGGCAGCGCCAGACGACGACGTCACCCTCGGCGATACCGGTGTCGACGACGCGGTGGTCGCGCTTGCGGCACTTGAAGCAGACGGGGCCGGGCGCGTCGCCGGGCCGATCGAAGTCGGAAGCGTGAGCGACCACGGCGGTCAGGAAGTCCGCCAACTTTCGGGCGGGGCCTCGCTCGGGCGCGATCGCACCCTTGGGGTCCAGGTAGTGGGTCAGGTCGATCACGTACATGGGACCGAGTGTCTCAGCGGATCGCGGCCTATCGATCTCGCGACGAAACCCCGCCGCACAGGACTCGCTGCCGGTGAGCACACCATCAATCCGCTGGTCATGGGACCACTACGCCGGCGCATCGGTCAAGGCACGCGAGACGAGCTTTGCGACTTTCCGACTGACCACCCACTCCGCATGCATCCTTGCCCGCGTGAACCCGACGAACAACAGCCTTCGCGTCATGGGCTCGATCGACTCGAAGTCGCATTCCGTCAAGACGACTGCGGGCGACGCCTGCCCCTTGAAGCGACGTACCGACTCGACCAGCAACTCCCCCTGGGTCCAGATGGCGCTGCCGCCGTCGTCATAGGCTCCCGAGAATCGTCGTAACGACCACGGCCCCAGGCGATCCGCGCGCAGCAGGACCGATCGCTCGCGACCGCGCAGGCTCACCACGGCGACATCCTCGGTCGCGAAGCCACGCTGCAGGCAACGCTGGACCGCCGATTCGGTCGCTCGAAGGCAATCGGTGTCGTCCTCGTGAACGATCGGGTCGGGTACCTCCCCCTCGTGCGGTGAGTGGGCCTCGATGGGCTCGTCGCTCAGGCGCAGCAGATTGATGAGCCGGGCGAGTGCGCGGGGTGTGCGGAAGTTCTCGAGCGACGTGACCGTGGTCGCGTCGGGCAGTTCGTATCCCGGCCGGTCGGCATAGAGCTGTTGACTCGGGTCCTCCATCAGCACGGCTCGGCCCTCGGGACGCAGGCGTGACAGCATGGCCTGCACCCACTCCGGCTGCAGGTCCTGCCCCTCGTCGAGCACCAGCAGGTCCAGATCGGGCTCGGCATCCTCCAGGGCATCGATGCACCCGGCGGCGACTCGGTCGAAAACCCCCGCCGATCCGAAGTCGATCTCCATGCCGGCTCTGCGGCACGCTCGAACGGCGTACTCGTGGAAGGTCTCCGCGGGTGTGCGCACCGGGGCGACGCGGCCCATGTGGTCGGCCAAGGCGCGGTTGAAGCAGATGTAGCTTGCCTTCAAGCCCTGTTGGTCGGCGTCGCGCAGCAGGCGAAGCGCCAGTTGCGTCTTTCCCGAGCCGGCGGTGCCGACGACCCGGATCAGCCCGGATGGCACCGTCAGACGCGGAACCCACGTGGCCAGTCCGGCGGACAGCCGCCGGGACGCCTCCGTCACGCGGCCGGTCATCGTGGACACATCCGGAGCCACCTGGAAGCGGTTCTCAAGGAACGCGATCACTCTGGCGTGCACCGCAGGCGAAGGCGTGCCGGCCCCGAGCTGCTCCATCACGCGCCCTACCAGGTGGTCCAGTTCGTCGCAGTCGACGATGCGTTCCTGCGGCCACTGGACCGTCTCGGACTTCACCTTGACGTCCGGCAGCACCAACAGGTGGTGCAGTCGAACCGAGAGTCCCGCCCGCTCCAACCGGCTGCGCAGCGCCCCGTACTGCAGGCGCACCTGTGCGGTGACGTCCCGCTTCTGTTGCCCGTAGCGTTTGAAGATGCCCTCGGACCGGAACTCCACGCCACCAGATTTCACCTCGATGAGCAGAAGGTCGCCGGCCTGGTTGGCGACCACGACGTCGATCTCACCGTGCCGTTCGGCAGCCGCCGAGCCGATGCTCCAGTCGACGCTGTGAAAGACCGCGAACGCTTCGGACAACCCTGCCCCGAGGCGATGCGCGACGTCGAGCTCGGCGGCCAGCCCGGTTGAATGGGAGTCGAGCAATGGCAGGGCGGGGTAGAGCTTTGCCATGGTCAGTCAGCTCTCGGCGGAGGGGTGGCGCCGCAGAGCACGTAATTGCCAGCCTCAGTGCTCCGCATCGTCTTCTTCCTCCGGCTCAGGGAAGTGCTCGATCACGCGCTGCCGGCACAGTCGGTCGAAGTCCGGGTAGAACTCGGACTCGGCGGAGAAGAAGTCCAGGCTCGCGTCCAGATCGCCTTCGAAGTTCATCTCCAGCACGTCGATCAGAGGCCACGCACCGAGGAAGAAGTCCGCGAACGCGCCCAGCGTCATCGGCTTCTCGGTCCGTACCTCCGTCGTCCCCTCCAGCGTCTCGCCGCCGTACTCGTCGACCACCCGGTAGTGGATGACGCCTCCGTCCGGCCGGGCGTAGACGCACGTCACGTCGTAGGTCGTCGACTTGATACTGATGCGAGCGATCTCCACCTCGCCGTCTTCCGTGTCGGGCAGGTAGTTGCCGCCCATGAACATCGGGTGAACCGACTCCAACGCCTTGCGGTCGGCGGCCGAGATGCCCTCGGCGGTCAGCAGCGTGCGCACCTCGGCGTGCCGGCCGGCGTCGAACAGGGCTTGCAGCTTCGTGCGCAGCACAGCGCCCTTCACCTTCGACAGCAGGTAGCGCTCCAGCTTCTGCGGCCGGAAGTAGGTGTCCGGCCGGTAGTCCAGATCGATCTCATCGTTCAAGAGTTACCTCCCTTCGTGACCTGCTGGAAGATCTTCTCGATGGCAGTAACCAACTCGGCGCTGATCGCCTCGATATTCGCCAAGGTGGCCGGCGCGTTCCTTTCGGCATCGATGACGTCCTCGACTGTCGGGCTCGTCTTCGTCTCGCCGGCGCGTGCGAACTGCAGGAACGACCGAGTCGTCCGCGACCGATCCCAGAGCGCCACGCTTTCTGTCTGCAATTCGAACGCCGCGGGCACCACGACAGGCCGCAACTCAAACCGCAGACTCGGATCGGATGTGGCTCGGATCGGCCCGTTCTCGCTCACCATGCGGCTCAGGAAGTCGTTGAGGCCGGCGAACGGTAGACCGATGAAGAGAAAATAGATCTCGCGGCGCAGAGTCCATGCCGCCGACCCGTCGTTTGCCACCTCCCTCACCGGGAAGCCATGCGGTACCAGCCCGGTTTCCATCACCGAGTGATTGAACGCCACTGCCTCCTGCGTCGTCCAGTCGGGCGCCTTACCTTCCAAGTAGTTGAGTGCTTGGAAGACGAGCTTCGCCTCGACAGTGATGGGGTACGTCAACGGCGACTCTTCAGCGATCTCCTGTATCCACTGCCGGACGGGTCGCAAGTTCCGCACGGCGACGGGGAAGACGATCGTCCGGAAGGCTCCATCGGGGATGCCGCAGAAGGAGTAGGCCTTCTCTGGTTGCTCGACGACGGTGAGCTGGTACTCGGACTCAAGCTGCGACTTGGCCGCGCTGTCCCAGTTGCGCGGGAACTCTGTGTACAAGGCCTGCGCGATCACTTTGTCCAGGGGTATGCGCGTCGGATAGATGCTGAACCCACCGTCCAAGCCACACCATGTTTGACGGATCTCCCACCGCTCCGCGTCGGCCCTGTACGCAACGTCGAAGTGAGTGTCGTCCTCAGTCCCTTGCCATCGTGCCGACCAGCCGCCGGTCGATTGCTCAAAGGTCGATGGATCCAGTTCCCCGAGGATCAGGTGCTGCGGGAGGTCGTCGGCGGACCGAACGCGCGCTGGATCCCAGTCTCGCCATGAGAAGCGCACGCGCTCGGGGGCGTATCGAAACAAGGGTACCGAGCGCGGAAGCTCAGACTGGCGATCCAAGAGCGAGCGGGTCATGGCCGAGCCCCCTCAAAGTGGAGCCGTGAAGAGTCACCGGATGGAACCGTTTCGGCGGGCAGTCGAACCCTATCCCAAGGCAGGTCGAGATCGTCGCGCCCGAAGTGCCCGTAGGCCGCCGTCGGGTAGTAGATCGGCCGCAAGAGGTCCAACCGCCGGATGATCCCGGCCGGGGTGAGGTCGAACTCCTCCTGCAACGCTCGAGCGATCTCCGCGTTGCGGGCAGCGCTGGCGCCCTCGGCATCGACAAGAAAGCTGACCGGCTCCGCGACGCCGATGGCATAGGCCAACTGCACCAGGCACCGAGGCGTCCAGCCCCGGGCCACGACCTGCTTGGCGAGGAATCGTGCCATGTACGCGGCCGATCGGTCCACCTTGGATGGGTCCTTTCCCGAAAAGGCGCCGCCGCCGTGGGGTGCGGCGCCACCGTAGGTGTCCACGATGATCTTGCGTCCCGTGAGCCCGGCGTCGCCCTTCGGGCCGCCGGTGACGAAGCGGCCAGTGGGGTTGATCAACTCGCGGTAGCCGCTGGCGCGCAGTTCCTTCGGGATGACGGCGTCGATGATCTCGCGGCTCACCGCAGCCCGCAGGGTGTCGGTGTCGACGTCTTCGGCGTGCTGCGTGGACAACACCACGGCCTCGATCGCGACCGGTCGCCCGTCTTGATAGCGGAAGCTGACCTGCGACTTGGCGTCGGGCTGCAGCCAGGGCAGGGCGCCAGAACGGCGCAGTTCGGCCTGACGACGGACCAGCCGGTGTGCATACACGATCGGCGCCGGCATCAACTCCGGCGTCTCGTCGCAGGCGTAGCCGAACATCAGCCCTTGGTCGCCGGCCCCGATCACGCCGTCGGCACGGTCCACGCCTCGGTTGATGTCGGCAGACTGGCCGTTGAAGCGGACCTGCACCTCGCAGCGCTCGGGGTCGATGCCGGTGGCGCCGTCGCGGTAGCCCGCGTCGCGCAGCACGCCGGCCACGATGGGCACGGCGCGTTCGCGCACTTGCCGGAACACGTCGGGATCGCGAGTCTTGAATTCGCCGGCCACCACCACGCACTGGTCGGCCAGCAGGGTTTCGCAGGCCACTCGGGCGGTGGGCTCCAGGCGCAGGAACTCGTCGAGCACCGCATCGGAGATGCGGTCGGCGAGCTTGTCGGGGTGGCCTTCGGAGACGGACTCCGAAGAGAACAGGCCGTTGCGGACGGACATGGTTCAACTCCTCTTTAGCCGCGTTCGACGGCGTGTCGGGGGCGGCAATCCGGATCAAATCCCCCCCCCAGTCCTTCGCCTCGACGGCGGGCGGACCAACCCGTGAACATTCAGCGCAGCAGAATCAGGCGCGGTACCGCATCGGCGTCGCTCCAGACGATGGCGTTCTGCTTCAGGCCTCGGCCCGGCGTCTTGGCGGCTTCCAGCGTCAACCCGAAGACGAGGTAGCTCGCCTCGCCCGCCCACTGGTTGGAAGGATGCTGGCCGATGCCTTCGATGTGGGCGAGGCTGCGGCGGGCGAGGTCAAGCCCGAGATCGGCGTGGCGCTGCGCGTTGGGCGCGGCGCCGACGTCCTCGCTGAAGGGGTTGCAGGCCGTGATGAAGGCGCTGCAATCCGTCCGGAAGCGCTTGCGCGCGGTGGCGAGCGCCGCGCTGTGCACGTCCACTCGCAGAGTGAACGGCTCGGCGCCGTGGACCTGGTAGTGGGTCTCGCGGAAGGCCTGGATGAGGCCGGCGTCGATCACTGAATCCTGAAACAAGAAGGCCCTCCCGTGCAGAAGGGCCGACGCCGTTGCCCGCTTGGTTGCTCCCGAAGGAGCCGCATCCGCTTTCGCGTTCCACCTTGCCCGGGTAGGCAGGTTGGCATGGGCGTCGGCCCAATTCCAAATGTGGCGACAGTTTAGCTCAGTCTTCTCGCCGGCAGCACTCGAGCATTCGCCTTGACTCACCCACCGCCGCGCGTTCGTGCGTGAGATGCGCCGCCCGCGCGATCGTCGCTGGTCAAGATCGAGCGGCGTTTCGCTCACTCCAGGCCGGTGAAGCGCACGTGCATTCCGTGCCCGCGCCGCAGGGGCACGGGCGCCTCGTCACTCGCCACGAACGGTTGATCCACGCTGACCACGGCGACGGACGCGAAGTGGCCGGTCGTACTCATCCTGGCGCAGCTCTTCGCGATATCGGCCCAGTTACCCGGACGTTCCGCGCGGTTGGCGGGGGACTTTGCTGGACGTACGACGACCCACTCGGGCTTCTTGGTCTTGCCGACGAACCAGATCGAGGGGTCCACCTCGGGGTTGCCCTGCCAGGACATCAGCTGGAATTGTTGCCCCTCCAGGTAGTCGCGGACGACCTGAACCGCCATGTCGTGAACCTCCCAAGGCGTCATCTCGATCTTCTCGTCGGTGACGAGGGCCAGGGGATCGATCGGCTTGCCGGTCTCTGCGTCCAACAGCCCCCAGCCCGGCGCTGCGGCCTCCCAGGCCCCACCGAAGAGCTTCTTCTTCATCGGCAGGACGCAAGCCCGACCGTTGGCGGCTCTGGCGGCCGAGGCGAGCCCGCGCAGGCTTCCGGGCCCATCAACCTTTGCGTCCACGTCCTCGACGCGAACGAAGAACAACTGGTTCCCAAGACGAAAGGAGAGATGCTCCAGAAACGGAGGGTAGGGGTGAGCACGCAGCCAGGACTGGATGCCACCGTCGACCTGCTTGCTCAGGTGAATGCCGGCCGCCTTCCAACAGGGGAAGAAGGCTTCCGACATCTCTTGCATCTCAATCTCGAACATCACCGGCTCCTCGATTCGATTCCTGTTCCTCGTCCTTCTGCGGACGCGTGTTGATGATCGCGGCCAAGCGCTTCACGGCATTGGCGTGATCGAAGGCGTCACAGTTGGCGCCGTCGGTCAGCTCTTTCTGGGACGGGCCGTCCCGTCCCTTGGCCCCCCTCTCCAGCAACGCATCGACGATGTCGGAGCGACGATCGATGCGGTGATAGGGGCAATAGCGGGCGACGTCGAGTGGCGAGTCGCCGTCGTTGTCGAGCGCGTTGGGGTCCGCGCCGCGATCAAGCAGCATCGACACGAGGTAGCCATTCGACTCGCTCACGGCAGCCATCAAAGCTGTCCGGCCTTGTTCGTCTCGCGTGTCAATTGGTGTGCCTGTGTCCAGAAGGTGCCGGACCAAGCGAGCCTGACCATCGAGTGCGGCGACAACGATCGCGTCCGGAAGGTGTAGGTAGCAATACTGCGAGAGATCGAGCGGGCCGTCCTCAGCGTCGCATGCCGTCTCTAGATTTGATGTCATGGCCACCTCGCGGCATCCGACACGCATGGAGTTGGAAAGGGCGCCGCGTGTCCGCGCTGGAAGAGCGCGACACGGGGCGAGTCGCCCTCGGATCGACGCTGGTGCGCTGACCCGTAGCCTCATCCTATCGGAATTGTTATCATGAAGATAGGGTTGGAAGGTTCCGTGTCTCTGGGGCGGATGCTCAGTGCTCGTGGCTAGGTCGAACTCGGTGCCGTCAAAGCTGAAAGGAGTGCCGCCGTCCCAGGTGGAACGGCTGTCGTTCATCGAGGCCCGCTTGTTCTTTCTGGGGGAGTTGCGGCGGGCGGACGTGGCCAAGCGGTTTTCGGGGGCCTCGATCCAGGCGAGCCGCGACTTGGCTCTGTACAAGGAGTTGGCCCCCGAGAACCTGGTCTACGACTTCCACGCGAAGACGTACCGGCCGGGAGAGAAGTTCAGACTGATCTTCAGCCTGACTCCTGAGCGGGTGCTCTATTGGCTGAAGTCCGGACTTGGCGATGGCCTGCCGCACCCGCAAGGGCTGTCGACCGACACGGTCGACAGCCTCAGTCTGCCGAAGTTGGCGGAACTGGCGGTGGTCACGCGGGCGATCTATCGCAAGCAGATCTTGGAGGTCACCTACGTGTCGTTGAGCAGCGGAACAACAGATAGGCAGATCGTGCCCCACGCTCTCGTCGACAACGGCCAGCGGTGGCACGTCCGCGCCTACGACCGCGCCAACGCGCGCTTCTCCGACTTCGTGATCACGCGGATATCGGCGGCCACAGTGCTAGAACTTGGCGACATATCGGAACACGAGCGGGCGGAGGCGGATGAGCAGTGGAACCGTACAGTTGAACTCAAACTGATTCCGCATCCGAAGCTAAAGCATGCGGTTGCGGTAGTAGCTGACTACGGCATGCGCTCCGGCTCGATATCGGTAAAGTGCCGCGCCGCTCTGGCCGGATATGCGTTGCGCCGTTGGGGGGTCGATTGCTCGCACGAGCATCGTCTCGATCCCGTCGAGTTTCAGCTCGCATTAACGAATCACTCCGTGCTCTCACAGGTCGGGAGTTCTCGGCTTGCGCCGGGTTATGAGTCCCAGGCGAACAGCCGGTGAACACGAACAGACGATGAAAGTGGCGGGACTATTCGCTGGCGTGGGGGGCATCGAGCTCGGATTGGGGCAGGCTGGACTCACGACCTCGCTGCTGTGCGAGATTGACCCTCGAGCCCGAGCGGTGCTCGAGCACCGCTTCCCCGGAGTTCCTATCGAGCCCGATGTGAGCGCGATAGCAAGGCTGCCGCGCGGCATCGACCTCCTGACCGCTGGATTCCCCTGCCAAGACCTATCACAGGCCGGTAGGACGAGCGGAATCTTCGGACGTCGTTCCGGGCTGATTCGCAGCGTCTTTCGATTGATCTCGTGCAGCCGGCCGCCGTGGGTCCTGATCGAGAACGTACCGTTCCTCCTGCGGCTCGATGGGGGGCACGGCATCTCGTATGTGGTTCGAACTCTCGAGCGGCTCGGGTATCGATGGGCATATCGGATCGTCGATACGCGAGCCTTCGGGCTGCCACACCGGCGCGAGCGTGTCTTCCTCCTCGCGTCGAGAGACGAGGATCCGGCGAGCTACCTCCTCGCGGGAGATAGACCGGCGATAGACGCCGCCGCTGACGGTGCCGTCGCGCACGGTTTCTATTGGACCGAAGGAACACGAGGGTTGGGCTGGGCTGTCGATGCGGTGCCCACTATCAAGGGGGGCTCGGCGGTCGGCATTCCTTCACCCCCGGCGATCTGGTTCTCCGACGGGCGCTTTGCGACGCCGGACATCCGCGATGCCGAGCGTCTACAGGGGTTCCCTGTCAACTGGACGCGGCCCGCAGAGAGCGCGGGAAGGCCGTCCTACCGGTGGACGCTCGTTGGCAACGCGGTCTCCGTTCCGGTTGCTCGTTGGATAGGACGAAGACTCATTGCTCCTCCGGCGCTTGAGCCGAGATTTCAGGCCACGGAGCTGCTCGAGGGCGCGCCGTGGCCACGCGCAGCCTTCGGCGGACCTGGCGCCGGACGCTTCGCGGTCGATATTGGGGCCTTTCCCGTCAGAAGAATGAGACGGCACCTCCATGAGTTCCTCGAATTCGACCCCACGCCGCTGTCGCGCCGCGCGGCCGACGGCTTCAGGGGGCGACTCCAGCGGAGCTCCCTGTCTCGGCCGGCAGCGTTCGATGACGCGCTGAATGCCTACGTGGGTCGTGCGGGTTGATCAAGTGAAGACGCAGGAAGCCTCCCCGATGCCCACGCGGTCCAGACGCCAATCCGAGGAGACTTCCAGACCTAAGGCCTCGTCAGAGGCCGTTCGGAAGCGCATGCAATCGACACCGCAGCGCGATACGCCCGCCGAGCTGCGTATCCGCCAGCTGTTGCATGCCATGGGGCTTCGATATTCCGTCGATGCCAGGCCGTTGTCCGACTCGCCTAGACGCGCAGACGTGATCTTCCGGCGCGCGAAGGTCGCCGTCTTCGTGGATGGTTGTTTCTGGCATGGATGCCCAGAGCACGGAACATGGCCGAAGGCGAACGCGCATTTCTGGCGTGCGAAGATCCTCGCCAACATCCAACGCGACGCCGACACCAATGATCGACTCCGGGATCATGGCTGGCTGGTGATCCGCGTTTGGGAGCACGAAGATCCGGCCGTTGCAGCCGAGCGTATCGCGCGGCGCGTGCGCTCGCGTTTGGTCATGGCTACGCGATGACGGAGCGCCACCCAATGAACTCGATGACAACGAATGTCGTGTCTGGTGCTGCGCCCACTCCAGAGCCCGGTCAGCTAGTAGAAGTGAGGCGCCGACAATGGATCGTCAACGATGTCCATGCATCGGCGCTCGCTGCCGCAAGGCGCGAGGGCGTCCAGGCGTTTTCGCAGCACCTGGTGACGGCGACGTCCATCGACGAGGATGCGCTTGGGGAAGAGATCCAGGTGGTCTGGGAGCTCGAGCCTGGCGCCCGCATCCTCGAGAAGGCTGGCCTGCCGAAGGTTGGCGAATTCGATGAGCCCGGTCGAGTCGACGCCTTCCTGGACGCCGTTCGCTGGGGCGCCGCCACCAACGCCGACGTCCAAGCCCTGCAGGCGCCTTTCCGCAGCGGCATCGCGATCGAGGACTACCAGCTCGACCCTCTCGTGCGTGGCCTGCAGATGCCGCGCGTCAACCTGTTGATCGCCGACGACGTCGGCCTCGGCAAGACGATCGAGGCTGGCCTCGTCGCGCAGGAGCTCCTGCTCCGTTATCGAGCGAGGACGATCCTGATCGTCTGCCCGGCGTCGCTGCAGCTGAAGTGGCAGGCCGAGATGCAGGAGAAGTTCGGCCTCGAGTTCAGGATCGTAGACACGAGCTATCTGAAGGACCTTCGGCGCAGTCGGGGAATCCATGCGAATCCCTGGTCTTCGTTCCCGCGCCTGATCACCTCGATGGACTGGCTCAAGAGCGAGATCCCACTGCGCTTCATGCGTGACGCTATTCCGCTCCAGCCTTCGTACCCTCGTACGTTCGATCTGCTGATCGTCGACGAGGCGCACAACGTCGCGCCCTCCGGCACGGGTAACTATGCGCTCGACAGCCTGCGCACCCAGGCCATCCGGACGATCGCCCCCCACTTCGAGCACCGGGTGTTCCTCACGGCCACGCCGCACAACGGCTTCCAGGAGTCCTTCACCTCGCTCCTCGAACTCCTCGACGACCAGCGCTTCGCTCGTGGCGTCCAGCCCGACCAGGAACGGCTCGCCCGAGTAATGGTGCGGAGGCTGAAGACCGACATCACCGACGCCAACGGGAACCGGGTCTTCCCCGAACGCAGGCTGGAGGCGTTGGAGGTGGACTACTCCGACGAGGAGCGACGCATCCACGCCTCTCTCTTGGAGTACACCCAGCTCCGGCAGGCAGCCAATCGCGAAGAGGGTGGCAGCCACGCGACGGAGTTCGTCCTCAAGCTCCTCAAGAAGCGTCTGTTCTCTTCCCCGGCGGCTTTCGCAAGCACCCTAGACGAGCACCGCAAGACCCTCGCCGGCAGGAAGAAGCGAGCCGACGGCAGCGCACTCGATCAACGCATCCTTCGCCGCCTGATCCAGCAGACCGAAGAGGAGTACGCCGACGATGAGCGCTACGAAGAGGCCCAAGGGGAAGCAGTCAACGCAGCCACTGCCGCCCTCGCGAACTTCTCGCCGCGCGAGCGCGAGCTGTTGGAGCAGATGACGCACTGGGCAGAGCGCGCCAAGGCACGGCCGGACTCGAAGGCCAAGGCCATCCTCGCTTGGCTGAAGCAGCACGTGAAGCCGGCTGGAAGCTGGTCCAACGAGCGCGTGATCATCTTTACCGAGTACCGTGCCACCCAGAAGTGGCTCATCGATCTGCTGACCGCCGAGGGGCTCGGCGGCGACGATCGGCTGATGACGATCTACGGCGGCATGGACAAGGACGCGCGGGAGGCCGTCAAAGCTGCCTTCCAGGCGGACCCGAACGTCTCACCCGTGCGAATCCTGGTCGCCACGGACGCGGCATCGGAGGGCATCGACCTCCAGAACCACTGCCGCTACATGATCCACGCCGAGATCCCGTGGAATCCCAACGTCCTCGAGCAGCGCAACGGTCGAATCGACCGCCACGGGCAGAAAGCCAAGGAAGTGCTGATCTGGCATCCGGTCGGTGCCGGCTATCGGCGAAGGCAACTCGGATCTGACGTCACCGCGGGCAGCCTCGAAGGTGATCTCGAGTTCCTGATGGTGGCAGCGCGGAAGGTCGAGGCGATTCGAACCGATCTCGGCAAGGTCGGTCCCGTCATCGCCTCGCAGGTCGAGCAGGCGATGCTCGGCAAGCGCAAACAGCTCGATACTGCACGAGCGGAGCGAGACGCCCAGGCAGCTGCCCGCGAGTTGCCCATTGAACGGAAGCTGCGCGAACGAGTCGCTCGCCTGCACGCTCAGCTCGTGGAGACTCGTGAGGTCTTCCATCTGAGCCCAGCCAATGTATGTGCTGCCGTGCAGGTGGCACTGGATCTCGCTCGCCTTCCGGCGCTCGAACCCATCGACCACCCCGGCGCACCGAAGAGCTCCGTCTTCCGGATGCCAGCCTTCCAGGGCACGTGGGCGCGCTGCACCGAGGGTCTCGCCCATCCGCACACCGGAGTTCGGCGCCCGATCACGTTCGATCACGACGTTGCACGCGGTCGTGACGACATCGTTCTCGTCCACCTTGAACACCGCTTGGTGCAGATGTGCCTGCGCCTGTTGCGCGCCGAGGTCTGGGCGCCGGACGACGTCAAGCGCATGCATCGCGTCACCGCGCGGGTGGCGCCAGATGGGGCGTTGAGTTCGCCGGCCGTCATCGTCATGTCGCGCCTGGTGGTGACCGGGGCCAACTCGACACGGCTACACGAGGAGCTGACCGCGGCGGGAGGCCTGATCCAGGACGGCCGCTTCACGAGGCTCAACGTGACACAGACGGATGCCATCCTCTCGGCGTCGCAGCCCATGCTGCCAGGTACCCACGTCCTCGGAGCCTTGCAGAAGACTTGGCCCAAGATCGAAGCGGCAGCGCTCGCGGCGGCCGAAGCGCGGTCGAACGACCGCATGAGGAACCTGCAGAGCACGCTCGATCGGCGGCGGACTCAGGAGATGGACGACATCACCAAAGTGCTCGACGAGCTCGCGCGGACGATCCGGCAGAAGCTCGGCGAGGCCGAGCCGGCGCAGCTGGCCCTCTGGACCACCGAGGAACAGGAGCAGCTGCGCCGCAATGCCGACAGCCTGAGGGCCCGCCTCGCGGCGATCCCGGCGGAGATCGAGCAGGAACGGCAGCTGATCGCTGGCCGGTACGCGGAGCCTGCAGCGCGCACGTTTCCGGTTGCGGTCGTGTTCGTGGTGCCCCAATCGATGGTACGGAGGGTGTCATGAGCGCCATCGCCCGCCACCATGCGGAGTGGCTCTCCCTGATCGAAGTCTCCGGGCCCTTCCTCACCCCACCGGTTCTCATTCGTGCCTTCCCGCAGGGCCTGCCGAAGGTCGACGGCAAGAAGCTCGGGCGGCTGCGCGCAGCCTACGAAGAGTGGGCCAACGCGCAGGATGCGAAGGCGTCCGATGCCGGCGCCCTTCACTCGACCTGGGTGCAACTGGTCTTGGGCGAACTCCTCGAGTTCGAGGAACAGACCCTGCGATCGGGTGACGGCCTGACAGCCAACCTCACGGTGCCCCTCGTGGAGCATCGTGAGACCCTCCAGCCATCGGTGGCGATCGTCGAACCCACTGGCCGCGCCAGGGCTGGCACGCCACGGCTCCTCGTGTCCGTCTGGCCTTCCGATCAAGACCTCGAAACCGCCGTGCCCGTGGCTCGCTGGGCGGTCACACCCCTCGAGCGCATGACGCAGCTCTGCCGCTCGACGGGAATCCGCCTGGGCCTCGTGACCAACGGAGAGCGCTGGACCCTCGTCGACGCGCCGGTCGGCCAGACCGCGGGGTACGCCAGTTGGTACGCGGGGCTGTGGTTGCAGGAACCCATCACGCTGGCTGCCTTCGAGGCGCTGCTCGGCGTGCGCCGCTTCTTCGCCGTGGCGGACACGGACACGATCGAAGCGCTGTTGGACGAGTCGGTCGCCTTCCAGCAGGAAGTCACCGACCAACTCGGCTACCAGGTTCGCAGGGCTGTCGAAGTTCTCGTCCAGGCTCTCGACCGCGCGGACCTCGATCGCAACCGCGAACTGCTGCGCGACGTTCCTCCCGCGCGGCTGTACGAGGCCGCACTCACCGTGATGATGCGGCTCGTGTTCCTCTTCTGCGCGGAGGAGCGCGGGCTATTGCTCCTCGGCGACGAGACCTACGACGCCAACTACGCCGTCTCGACGTTGCGCGCGCTCCTGCGCGAGGAGGCCGATCGCGTGGGCGTCGAGGTGCTCGAACGCCGGCAGGACGCTTGGGCGCGCCTGCTCGCCACCTTCCGCGCCGTCCATGGCGGCATCGAGCACGAAGCGCTGCGCCTGCCCGCGCTCGGTGGCAGCCTGTTCGACCCGGACCGCTTCCCCTTCCTGGAAGGGCGCGCGGCCGACACGTCATGGCGCGAAGAGCCGGCTTCTCCGCTGCCCATCGACAACCGCACGGTGCTGCATTTGCTCGAAGCGCTGCAGCTGCTGCGCTCGCGGGGTGACGGCGGTCGCGCCGAGGCGCGCAAGCTTTCCTACCGCGCGTTGGACATCGAACAGATCGGCCACGTCTACGAGGGCCTCCTCGACCATGTCGCGGTCCGCGTCGATGCCGACACGCTGGGACTGGCCGGCACGAAGGACAAGGAGCCCGAACTCTCGATCGACGAGCTGGACCGTGCCCGGCACCGTGGCAAGGACGAGCTCGTCGCGATCCTGAAGGAGCACACGGGGCGATCCACCTCCGCGCTGCGCAGCGACCTCGACGCGACACTCGACGAGGACGCGCAGCAGCGTCTGCTGGTCGCCTGCGGCAACGACAAGGCGCTGCTGAAGCGCATTGCCCCCTATCACGCCCTGCTCCGCGCGGACGTCTGGGGCTACCCGCAGATCTACCGGGCCAACAGTTTCATGGTCACCGGCGGGCCGGAGCGCCGGCAGACAGGCACGCACTACACCCCCAAGTCGCTGACCGAGCAGATCGTCACCGAGACGCTCGAACCGGTCTTCTATGTTGGTCCGTCCGAGGGCAAGCCGCGAGAAGCCTGGAAGCTGCGCTCGGCGGCGGAACTGCTGGATTTGAAGATCTGCGATATGGCGATGGGCTCGGGCGCGTTCCTCGTGCAGGTCTGCCGATGGCTCGCGGAGCGTGTCGTCGAGGCTTGGGAAGAGGCCGAGCGTCAGGGCGCCGCGATCTCGGCCGAAGGGGAGGTCCTCGAGGTAGCGGCGGGGCGCGATCTGTTGCCGTCGGACCGAGAGGAACGGCTCAGCTTCGCGCGCCGATTGGTCGCCGAAAGGTGCGTCTACGGGGTCGACATCAATCCGATGGCCGTCGAACTGGCCAAGCTGTCACTCTGGCTCGTCACGTTGGCCAAGGGCCGTCCGTTCGGGTTCCTCGACCACAACCTGCACTGCGGTGACAGCCTGCTGGGCATTCATCGCCTGGATCAGCTCACTGAACTCGCGATCGCGCCCAGCGGCAAAGGCCAGCAGCGGTTGTTCGGACAGAACATCGATCGAGTGGTCGGCGACGCGATCGAACTGCGACAGCGACTGCGACAGACCCCCTTGCGCGACATCCACGATGTCGAAGCGATGGCACGGCTGGATGCCGACGTGCGACATCGCCTCGAGGTGCCAGAGCTCCTTGCGGACGCATTCATCGGAGAGGTGCTGGCCTCGGACGGAAACATGAACGCCTTGGCTAGGGCGATCGAGTCACTCGCAGTTCAGGCGGGGCAGTGTATCAGCGGAGATCGACGATCCCTGGAGAGCCTTGCGCGACGCGCCGATGCCGCATTGAACGTGGGCTTGCTTCCCGGAAAGCCGCGACGTCGCCCCCTTCACTGGCCGCTGGAGTTTCCGGAGGTCTTTCAAAGGGCGCGGCCTGGGTTCGATGCCATCGTCGGGAACCCGCCGTTCCTTGGGAACCGGCTTTGGAAGTCATCTCTCGGTGACCGGCTGCAGTGGCAGTGTCAGATGATCCTGGGTGCGTCGCCGGGCAAGATCGACTTGAGCGTGGTCTTCCACAGGCGCGCGGTCGATCTGCTGCGTGCCGGTGGCTGTTACGGCTTGCTCGCGACCAGCAACATTGCCGAAGGCAGCGCGATCGAGGTGGGATTGGGAGTCATCGTGCAGAACGGTGACATCTACTTCGCCAAGAAAGGCATGCCGTGGCCCGGTACCGCTGCGGTCGTGGTCGCCGTCGTTGGCTTCTTCAAGGGACGATGGGCTGGGGAGTGCGATGCGGACGGACACCGGTGCCCACGAATCGGTCCACGCCTGGATCCCGAGGCGACCGATGCCTGGGTGCCGAAAGAACTACCGGACGCTCCGTTCGCATTCGCAGGAGTGGACAACAGCAAGGGATTGGCGTTCGTCGTCACACAGGAGAGCCCGTGGTTCGAGCGATTGAAGAAGGAGCCGAGCAGTTTACTTCGGCCCTATATCACGGGTGACGACATCACGAGTTCGTCCCTGAATCGCATCGATCGATGGGCGCTGGACATTGGTGACCGCAGCTTGGACGAAATCGCCCGTCGCTGGCCGGCGGCACACCGCTTCCTCAATGAGGTGGTGCGGCCAACCCGGACTGCCGCTGCGCTCAAGAGCTACAAGGGCTTGGTCGATCGGTGGTGGCAGTTCTGGAACCACCGAGCTGACCTCATGCGCAGGCTTCGGAAACACCAGGACTTCATTGCGTTCTCGAAGGTCACGAAGTATCCGATCTGCATGCTTGCCGACTCAGGATGGCTCTACACGAACCAGGTCCTGCTAGTCGCCAACGAGCGCCCAGACATGTTCCCCATTTGTCTCAGCGCCATGTTTCGAACTTGGCTGGAGCGTTATTGCGGGGGAGGCTTGGGCGTGACACTGCGCCTTTCGATCAGCGAGTCTGTTGCGACGTTCCCTCTTCCTGTCAAACGGGTGGCGCGTTCAGGCATAGAGGCCGCCGCCCGGTTCAACGCACTCGCAGTTAAGTTCAGCATCGCGCATGAGTGCGGCCTGACTGAGGTGATGAACGCGATGAATGCGCCGAGCGCAGCTGACCCGATGATCGTGGAACTACGTCGCTTGGTGGCCGCCATAGATGAGGAAGTGGCTGCGGCGTACGGCTGGAACGACGTCGAGATCGCCTACGACTTCCGCGAGTCAAGAGAAGGTTCGAAGAATGATGCTTGGCGCTGGGCATTGCCCGATGCCGTGACCGCTGAGCTTCTGAGCCGCTTAGTGGCACTGAATCGTGAGCGCTTCGAGGCTGAATCGGCGCCGTTTGGCGCAGCAGGCGCAGTCATGAGTACCAAAGGCGAACGTAGAGCGAAAGCTGCCGCTGCTCCAGTCGTCGGCGGATTGTTCGGTGGAGAGTCTGAATGACAGCACTCTCAGCCGACCGTCCCAGCAGCGACCCGACAGACGATCTCTTTGGGCATGCACCCTTCGCACGGAGCTTAGCCGAGAGCATCTGCGGCTATCCCGGCAGCGATGGATTGGTCATGGCGCTGTACGGCCCATGGGGTTCTGGCAAGTCCACGGTATTGGGCTACGTGCAGCACTTCCTGGAGCAACGAGCGGTGGCGGATCAGCCTGTTCTGGTGAAGTTCAATCCCTGGTGGTTCTCGGGTCAGGAGAACCTGGCCAGAGCGTTTCTTGGCCAGCTGCAAGCCGTGCTGCCTGCCAAGAGCGAGAGGTTCAAGAAGCTGGGAGACCTCTTGGGTGACTTCGCTGAGGGCATCGGTGGCCTGATCGACCTCAGCGGCATGACGGGCGGCGCAGCAGGGAAGCTTGGCAAGCTGCTCGGCATGATGACCAAGAGAAAGCCGAGGGACGTCCCCGCGCTGAAGGCACAGATCAGCAAGATCCTCCTCGATGCGAAGAAGCGTGTTGTCGTGATGGTCGATGACATCGACCGTCTCACTCCAGATGAGACGCGGCAGCTGTTCACCGTGATCAAGGCACTGGCTGACTTCCCAAACGTGCTGTATCTGCTGGCGTTCGACCGTGACGTGGCTGCGCAGGCCATTGGTCAGCAAGGTGGGCTCCCGGGTGCGCGGTACTTGGAGAAGATCATCCAGGTGCCCTTCGAACTTCCACCAGTTGATCGAATCGCACTGCGCGCGATGTTGTTCAGACGTCTCGACGAGATTCTTGGCAGCGTGTCTGATGGAGTCTTCGACCATGAGTACTGGACGAACGTCTACCACGATGGCATCGATGCGCTGATTCAGGTGCCTCGCGATGTCGTCCGTTTCGTCAACACTCTTGCCGTAACTTATCCGTCGGTACGTGGCGAGGTCAATGCGGTCGACTTCATCGCCCTCGAGTCGGTTCGCGTCTTCTTGCCTGACCTTTATGACACCTTGCGCGCGAACCCTGAACGGTTCGCCGGTCATTCCAACGGCAGGCACGAGGCTGATCGCCGTGAATCGGAGGCCTTTCATCGTGCATGGGTCGAGAGGTTGCCTGCTGAGCATCGCGCGAGTTCTCGAGCACTGATCGAGCGAGTGTTTCCCAAGACGAGCAGCATGGGCTATGGCGCCGCGTGGCTGGCCGAGTGGCGGCGCGGTCTCCGTGCGTGCCATCCAGACCTCTTACCGATCTACTTTCGGCTGTCCCTGCCGTCCGGTGCTGTGAGCCGACGAGAGATGTTCGAGTTGCTGGCTTCGATTGCCACCCCCGACAACTTCAAGGCGCGTCTGGTGAGTGCGAAGGATGAGCGGCGTCCCGATGGCCTATCCAAGGCGCGAGCACTCCTGGAACGCCTGATGGATCATGTCGAAGCGGACATCCCTAGCGAACTAGTCGGCACTGCCATCGGGGCGCTGCTCGACGTAGGGGATGCGTTGATTGATCCTGCTGATGAACGCGGGATGTTCGACTTCGGAAATATCTCTCGGGTGTCGCGACCCGTGTATCACCTTCTGAAGCGGGTGCCGGACAACCAGCGTGTCGCTGTGCTCGAGTCAGCAATCCGCTCTGGGCAGGCCGTTGCCGTTCAGCGTCGTGTGCTGAGCGCATTGGCGGAGGAAGCCGCCAAGTCGGAGACCGCAGGTGGTCAGGCGTTGATCGCGTCTAACGAAGTCGATCACCTGAAACCTGTGTGGATCGAACGAGTGAGGAGTGTTTCCAGCGAACCCCTATTCACCCAGCACCCGGAGCTCCCGCGCCTGCTTGCAGCGTGGCGGCAGTGGGCGGGTGATGCCGAGGTTCGGGCATGGTGTGATCGAGCCGTTACCTCGGATGAAGGACTCCTCAGGTTGATCGCAGCCTTCCTTCAGCACACCAAGTCGCAATCATTTGGGGATGTGGCCGTTCGCGTGCAGCCGCGCCTGAACCCTTCATGGATTGAACCGTATATCGATGTCCATGCGAGCTTCGAGCGGCTGTCGCGGATGGCGGCTGGTAACACCGTGCCTGCTTGGGCCAAAGAGGCAGTCGAGCAATTCACGAAGGAGCAGCGCATGTTGGCGGCAGGTAAGAACCCGGATGGGATTGGCGCCTTCGACGATGAAGAAGGCAGATGACAGTTTCCACCCGGAATTGAGCCCGCGAAGCGCACGCGAGATTGGAGCAGGAGCCGTGAACGACCACAAAGCGAAAGCCTGGCTCGTCACCCAGGCGAAGGACTCGAAGTACTCGAACGTCGAGGGGGCGGCGTATGAGTACCCGCAGAGGATTCAGTACGGGCGCCAGATCGGGGTCGGAGATGTGCTCGTGGCGCTGCGGCCCTCCCATGACGCACCGGATGGCCGGCGCATCGTTGGGCTTGGCCGGATTGGAGAAATCTCGTCGGACGGAGGGGATCGGCTCGTTGCGAGATTCGACCGCTACCTGAAGCTATCGTCGCCAGCAACCTTCGACGAAATCGGCGGAGACCCCCGACGCAATCAGACGATCTCGATCAATCCCCTGGATGCTGAAGTCGTTGCGAAGCTGCTGGCACGGGAGGGGATCCCGAGCTTGGACGCGTTGCCACTCGTCGCGAACGAGTCGGCGCCCAAGGCGAGTCCACCGGACGCCAACGACCTGCGCGAGCTGTTGCACGACGCCGTCGTGAAGGACTTGCTCGGACCGGCGAATGGGCCCGACGAAGAAATCCTCGGCACCAGCGTGCGCGACCGCTATCTGGTGGGCAAGCTCGCACCGAAGGAGTCGCTGCTCGATCAAGGCGAAGTCGACGACCTGCCTGGCGGCGCCGACGATGGCGGCGAGGACGGTAGCGCCGAGGGCGCGACGCTGATGAGCCAGTCGATCGTGCCCTCGTCCTTCGGGCTGACGTTCTGTGTCGATGCGGGCTGCGAGCGGCTCGAGGTTCAGGCCTTCTGGGGACACTACCGCAAGGCGGAGAGCGAGATCCACGTCACCGAGGCTGGCAACCCGAAGCGGGTGTGGAAACGTCGCGCGGCGGGTGGCAAGGTCACGCTCGACCTCCAGCCCGGCGAGGTCGAGCCCATGGTGCCCGATGCCGAGCAGCCCGAAGTCTTCGTGCGCGGAGTGGTCCGGCCGCCGACTGCTGCCGGCGACAGGATCGTGACGCTGTTCCTGGTCAACGACCAGCAGGCACCGGAGACGAACCAGGACGAGGCGTGGCTGTTCCAGGCGCAGCTATCCATTCGTACGCCGGATGGGGCGGACGCGTTCCGCCGCCGGCCTACGGGGGAGAGCGCGTCCGATGACGACGAGCGTGCCGCCCTGGCGATGCTCTACCGAAACGAGGTCGAGTTCGCGGTCGGCCACGGTGTCAGCGTGCACTGGGAGCTGAGCGCCGGACGAGTGGATCGGGCCACTGAAGTCCGGACCCAGGTCGTACCCTGGTACGACGTGCCGGTGACCGAAGCGCCAACCGCCGCCGACCTGCCAGGGTTGGCGAGTCTGATCCTGGACATGAAGGAGCTCGCCGATATGGACGCGGCCTCCCTGGCGAAGACGCTCGGGGTGCTGCAGCAGGAGTACACGGCGTGGATCGCTGTTCAGCAGACGCGCATCGATGCCAAGGAACTCGGCGAGCACGAGCACAGCGCGGTCGAGGCATTGGCGAGGTGTCGGCGGACCGCCGAGCGATTGAAAGCGGGCGTCGAGAAGGTGCTCGGCGATCCCAAGGCCCTCGAGGCGTTTCGCTTCGCCAACCGTGCGATGTGGCAGCAGCGGGTGCGGAGCCTCTACGCGCTCGAACGGCGGCGGGGCAGGGACGCGAAACTCGAGGACATCGACATCCCGAAGAATCGAAGCTGGCGGCCGTTCCAGTTGGCGTTCGTTCTGCTGTCGATACCGTCGCTCGCCGATCCCAAGCATGCGGACCGCACCGACCCGGCGGCTGCGATCGCGGATCTGCTCTGGTTCCCCACGGGCGGTGGCAAGACCGAGGCCTACCTCGGCGTTGCGGCGTTCGCCATGGCGATTCGTCGGCTGCAAGGGCCGCTGGGCGGCCTGGACCATGCGCATGGCCTGACGGTGATCATGCGCTACACCTTGCGCCTGCTGACGATCCAGCAGTTCCAACGCGCGTCGACCTTGCTCTGTGCGATGGAGGTCATTCGCCGCGGGGCGCTGGCCAAGGGTGACGACCGGTGGGGTCGCACACCGTTCCGTATCGGCCTGTGGGTGGGCCAGCGTGCAACGCCCAATACGACGGCCGACGCCCAGCAGGCCATCCAGAACGCGCGCGGCAACCAGTGGCGGCAGCTGGGGACCGGCACCCCGGCACAGCTGAGCAGCTGCCCTTGGTGTGGCTCGGAGATACAGCCCGGTCGGGATGTGGTCGTCAAGACCTCGCCGAATTACTTCGGACGGACTTTCACCTTCTGCTCCGATGCCCTCGGGCGCTGTGACTTCACGCCGTCGAAGGCGCCGGACGAGGGGTTGCCGGTCGTCGTGGTCGACGAGGAGATCTATCGACTGCTGCCGTCGATGATGATCGCGACAGTCGACAAGTTCGCCCAGATGCCTTGGAGGGGCGAAGTGCAGACACTGTTCGGACGGGTGAGTGGACGGTGTCAGCGTCATGGATTCCTCTCTCCCGACGATGAGGACACGGGCAATCATGCGGCGACGCGTGGTCTGCCGCGTGTCGTGCGTCAGGCACACGGGTTCCTCCGGCCACCGGATCTCATCATCCAGGACGAGCTACACCTCATCAGCGGGCCCCTCGGAACCATGGTCGGCCTGTACGAGACCGCGGTCGACGAGCTGGCGACCTGGGACCTCGAGGGCAAGCGCGTGAGACCGAAGGTGATTGCTTCGACTGCGACGGTGCGCAAGGCGCGAGAACAAGTCCATGGCCTGTTCCAGCGGCAGTTGCAGATCTTCCCGCCGCACGGGCTCGATGCGTCGGACAATTTCTTCGCCAGGCAGCGTGCGGTCACGAAGGAGAAGCCGGGTCGCCGCTACATGGGCATCTGCGCGCCGGGCGCGTCGCGTCCCTCGGTGCTGATTCGCGTCTACGTGGCCTTCCTCACGGCGGCGCAACGGCTGCGAGAGCTCTACGGCGAAGCAGCCGATCCATGGCTGACGGCGGTGGGCTACTTCAACTCGCTGCGCGAGTTGGGCGGTATGAGGCGGCTGGCGGAAGACGACGTGCGTACCCGCGCATTCCGCGTGGCGATGGGTGACCTGGAACGGCCAGGCTTGGCCCAGCGCGACGTGCGGCAGATCCAGGAACTGACGTCCCGGGCGTCTTCATCCGACATTCCCCGGATCCTCGATCGGATGGAGGCGACCTTCCCGGCCATGGGTGTGAAGAAGGATCCGAGCCCGATCGACATCGTGCTCGCGACGAACATGCTCTCGGTCGGCGTGGACGTGCAAAGACTCGGTCTCATGGTGGTGAACGGTCAACCCAAGACGACAGCCGAGTACATCCAGGCCACGAGCCGCGTCGGGCGCCACAAGCCCGGCTTCGTGTGCACGGTCCTGAACTGGTCGCGACCACGCGATCTCTCGCACTACGAGACCTTCGAGCACTATCACGCGACCTTCTATCAGCATGTCGAGGCGCTGTCGGTGACGCCGTTCGCCCCGCGTGCGATCGATCGCGGCCTGACGGGGGTCTTGGTCTCACTGCTCCGTCTACAGGGACTCGATCTCAACGCGAACGAGGGGGCGGGGCGCCTGACGAGCGCCGGCGACCCCAAGGCCAAGGCCGTCACGGCCTCCGTTGCAGCACGCGCTTGGAGTGTCAGTGAGGCCGCTGCGGTGAAGGATCGCGCAGAGCAGCTCGCCAAGGAACGCGTCGACCGATGGGTCTACGAGGCCCAGAAGGGTGGCCGCACGCTGGGCTACAAGGGCAAGAAAGACGGCGATACCGTGGGGCTGCTCAAGTCGCCTGGGCCTCGGCCCTGGGAGACGTTCACGACGCCGACATCGATGCGCGAGGTGGAGCCCAATGTCTCGTTGATCCTCGGTGGCTTGGATGGTGTCGATACGCCGAATTGGGAACCGGCGGCCACGCCTGGCGGAGCAGTCCAGGAGGTCGACGAATGAACCAGCCCTATCCCGTTCGAGTGGGCGAGCTGAGGCCCAGCCAGCTGTTGTGGGCGTACGGGTGTGGCTCGCTCGTCGATTTGCCGCAGGTGTCCGTGGTGGTCATGGGGCTCAACTTCTGGGATCCCACGAGCTGTCTGCCGATCGGTGAGGACCGGCTGCTCGGCGCTGTGCGGCGGGTGCTGGGTCCACAGGTGGCACGTCTCCTCGGTCCGCCTATCCGGCCTGGCGGTGATGGACCGTACAACCCATTCACACCGGAGGCACGCATCGGCGTCCCGGTGTCGCCCTTCCCCAGATGGTTGCGCTGCCCACTGTGCGGGCGTATGGGCGAGGTGGGCAGCGGGCTCTTCGAGCTGAAGGCGGAACCGTACCGCCCAGACCGGACGCGCTTCGTGCATGCCAACTGCGACAAGGCCAAAGGGTCGCCACCGACAGCCGTGCCCGCGCGCTTCCTCGTGGCCTGCCGAGGCGGTCACCTCGATGACTTCCCTTGGCACTACTTCGTCCACGGTGGGCCATCCGACTGCCCGGGCCCGTTGAAGTTCTTCGAGCAGGGCGCGTCACTGCAGACCGAGAACCTCTGGGTTCGCTGCGAGCGGTGTGATGCCAGTCGATCGCTGGTCGACGCCTTCGGCGATCGCGGTCAGCAGCTCTTGCCGAAGTGCCGCGGCAGGCACCCACACCTCGGCCGTGCCGATGCGAATTGCGAGGAACGCCTGCGACCAGTCCTGCTCGGCGCCTCGAACAGCTGGTTCCCGGTCACGCTGTCAGTCCTTGCTATCCCAACCAAGGACAGCACGTTGGTCCAATTGCTCTCTGACAGGGTCAATTCATTCGCCCGTGCCGATAACCCAGAGAAGCTCGAGTTGGTCTTGCAGGTCATGGCAGAGAACGGAGTACTCGGGCATCTTGCAGGGTACACAGCGGACGAGATCTGGGCAGCCTTGCAGACCATGCGAAGTGGGGACAATAGCGAGCAGGAATCCCCCGACCTGAAGAGGCCCGAATGGGATGCATTCACGAGTCCGAATCCGCCGCAGAACTGGCCGGACTTCATGGTGACTCGGATCAACGCCCCCAATGGCTACGAGTCGAAATTCGATTTCACAGTCGTCGCGGAGCGATTGCGCGAAGTGAATGCGTTGATCGGATTCACCCGCGTTGAACCGCCAGAGGAAGCCAAGGAAGGCGGCGCTTCTCCTCCCCGAGCACCGCTCGCCAACGGCAAGCCGGAGTGGATTCCCGCAACCGAGGTTCGCGGCGAAGGCATTTTCCTGCGATTCAACAGTCAACGTCTGGCCGAGTGGTTGTCGCGGCCCAGCGTCAAGGCGCGTGAGGCCGCGCTGCTGGAGGGTCACAGGGCGTTTCGCGCTGCGCGGAAACTATCGCCGCCGGAGGACAACTTCCCCGGTATCACCTACGTGCTCCTGCACACGTTCGCCCACGTTCTGATCCGCGAACTTGCGCTCGAGTGTGGTTACAGCGCTGCGAGCGTACGCGAGCGGATCTATGCATCTGGGTTTGGTCAAGATCCTGACATGGCAGGTGTTCTGGTCTATACCGCCGCGCCCGATAGTGACGGGACACTCGGAGGTCTCGCCCAGTTGGGACAACCAGATCGACTCGGCGAGTTGATCGCCCGGGCGCTCGCGCGCGCACGGATCTGCGCCTCGGATCCCCTCTGTGCGGAACACGTTCCCAACCACGATCGCTCGCTGCACGGTGCTGCGTGCCACGCATGCTCGTTCGTCGCAGAGACGTCCTGTGAAATCGGGAACCGATATCTGGATCGATCGTTGCTCGTCCCCACCCTTGCTGGGGCCGACCTGTCCTTCTTCGGCGAATGAACATTCCTGCCGACTCGAGGCTGCTACTACTGCGAGTGCTCGTCGAGCTTGCGCGCGAGTTGCCCCCCGGCACGCTGAATTCCCTGATGTCGGCATTGGAGCCGGGTGGAAAAGGGCAGGATCTTGGTCGTTTCGCTGCGACACAGACGATGAGGGAGAGGCTGCGGCGGCTCGAAGAACTGCGGGGGCAGAACCCTGAGATAGACGGCCAAGCCATTGCATTCGCGCTGCGGGCTGCCGTTGAGGCGGCTGCTGCGATGGTGGCTGAACATCACGCGGAGATTGCGTGGACCGGCCCTGCGACGGACGCTGTGCCTCTGCGCCGTGTCGACCAGGTGATCTACGACATGGTGGAGGCTGCCAAGGAGGAGGTTCTTCTGGTCACCTACGCAGCCTACAAGGCAGAGCGGGCGCTCAGGACGCTGCGGGATGCGACGGACCGCGGAGTACGTGTGCGGCTCGTCATCGAATTGGCGCAGGAGAGTGGTGGGAAGATCACCTTCGACGGACTTCAGGCGTTTCGTACGGCCGTGCCCACCGCTCAGGTCTATTACTGGCCGCTAGATCGAAGGAAGCGCAGCGCATCGGGTTCCTATGGAGCCATGCATGCCAAGTGTCTCGTCGCAGACAGGACCCGAGCCATCGTTTCGAGCGCGAATTTGACCGACTACGCGCTGGAGGCGAACATGGAACTTGGTCTACTCGTGGAGCGAGCGATAGCGGGACGTCTCGCTGAGCATTTCGATCAACTCATTGTTCGTGGTGAGTTGATCTCGGCAAATTGAGAGTGACCAGCGAGGCGCGCTTTGCCCATATGCTTCTCGTCTAAGAGATCTCGTGAATACCCTGTAACGCATCGGTCGATGCGCATGCCGATCGGCAGCGACCAGAGCGTTTTCAGCGCCCACTGAGAGGTGGCCCCATCCGTTTGAACACGAATCGGGGTGCGATAAGTGGAACTCTGCCGGTTTGACAGCGGCGCAGGGTTGTCCACGGCGGCGGGCGGGCGTCGCTGGCGACGAACGCACGACACCGACGCGGTGGGCAACCCGTGTTCACCGCTCATTGTGGCCCCCGATCAGGCCGCTTTGGCTGCCGCCGGCAGCGACGCGTAGTACGCGCTGTCGGGCGTCTTGCCGTCGTGCGCGGTGTGCGGCCGCGCCGAGTTGAAGAAGTCCAGGTAGCGGCTGATGCCCTCGCGCGCCTGGCTCACGGTGTCGTAGGCCCGCAGGTACACCTCCTCGTACTTCACGCTGCGCCACAGCCGCTCGACTACACGCAAGTCGCGCCAGCAGCCGCGCCCGTCCATGCTGATGGCGATGCCTTCGGTCTTCAGCCGTTCGGTGAACGCCGCGCTGGTGAACTGGCTGCCCTGATCGGTGTTGAAGATGTCCGGCTTGCCGTAGCGCAACAACGCGGCGTCGAGTACGCGCACGCAGAAGTCGGCTTCCATCGAGATCGACACGTCCCAGGCCAGCACCTTGCGGCTGGCCCAGTCGATGATGGCGGCCAAGTAGACGAAGCCGCGCGCCATCGGGATGTAGGTCAGATCCATGGCCCACACCTGATTGGCGCGATCGATCGCCAGCCCGCGCAGCAGGTACGGGTACACCTGATGCTGCGGGTGCTTCTTGCTCGTGTTGGGCTTGCGGTACAGCGCCTGGATGCCCATGCGGCGCATCAGCGTGGCCACGTGCTTGCGGCCGAGCTCGAAGCCACGCGCTTTGAGCATGTCGCGCAGCATGCGCGCGCCGGCGAAGGGATGCTCCAGATGCAGCTCGTCGATCACGCGCATGGCGCCCAAGTCCGCCGGGCTCACCGGCCGGGGCAGGTAGTACACGCTGCCGCGGCTGATGCCCGCCAGTTCGGCCTGGCGCTTTAGCGGCAAGGCATGGTCTCGGTCGATCATCGCTTTGCGCTCAGCAGGCCGACCCTGGTGAGCGCGCCGGCTAAAAAATCGATCCCCAAGGCCTGCTGGCCGATCTTGGCATGCAGCTCCTTCAGGTCCGTCTTCGGCTCGGCGGGCGCCTCGCTGCCGAACACGCTGGCCGCGCGCTCGAGCAACTGGCTCTTCCAGTCCGTGATCTGGTTCGGGTGCACATCGTGCTGCTTGGCCAGTTCGGCCAGCGTCTTGTCGCCGCGGATGGCATCCAGCGCCACCTTGGCCTTGAACGCCGCCGAGTGGTTGCGGCGTGGTCTTCTGCTCATGCTCTTTGCTCCTGGCAGGCCCGCTTCTCGGGCCCGCTCTCAGGGCAGAGTTTCCACTCATCGCCGTGTTCAGAATTCCGGCGCCACCTCTCCCGCCTGGTAGGCGATGAAGTAGTCGAGCGGCTCGTTGCTCGGCCGGTACCTCACGACGTGATAGGGCGCGCCGCGGCGGGCCGTCTGCATCGTCGTCAGGACAGGCAGATCGTCCTCGCGCATGAACTCGATGCCCTTGCCCGACAAGTCCTCGACTTGCCTGAGCACCTTCCGGGTGACAGCGCGCAGATCCTTCATCGAAGGAAGTGTACGGGTGCGATCAGCTGAGCCTCGGCGCTGAGCCTCGGCGCTACTCCTGCTTCGCGGCTCAACGCTCTCAGGTATCCGCGCCGAAGGTCCGCCGTGACCTCGGAGGAAGTTCGCTCGAACGCCTCGACCGGCCGCGGGGCCGCTTGCCTGGCATCAGTCGGAGGCCTCTTTCGGGTCCTGGCCCCAGACCGCGTCGCCGATCTCGTTGAACTCACCGGCTTCGAGAGACTCGTCCTCGTTGATCCCGTGAAACCGATCGAGCCCGTAGCGCCGATCTCGCTCCCCGGCCCACGCGTGCGCCAGCAGCAGCTTCGCAGCGGCCCGCGCGTCCAGACGCTGCGGCGGCGCGGCTGCATCCACCTGCGGCTGATTCCAGCGCTCCCAGTTGTCGTCGTACGGCTTCAGCCACAGCAGCCAGTGCCGGCGCCGGCGGTCCATCGCGAGGCAATAGGCGCTGATCCGGGAATTCGCGGGCGAGCAGGCCCACTCGATCTGCCCCAGGTACCGCGCACTACGCGGCACGCGAGCCTTCCTGTAGGTGTCGAGCCCGACGTTGTCGAGTGGCGCCCAGCCCGGCGGCGCCGTCGGCACACCCTTGACGAGGTACAGACGCTGCTGCGGCAGCTCGGTGGGCCGCATCGGGATACCGGGTCTGTGCGTCATGCGAGAGACTCCTCGGCGGGCGACGGTACGGCGTGTCCGGCAAGGCGGGATCGTGGCTCCCACCAGGATCCGGCGCAGCCGAAGTGGCCCCACCGCGCGAACTGCCCCGAGGCCAGCGGAAGGAAGCCTGCGCCGGCGAGCGCCGCAATCATCGCCCGTGCAGCATCGCGCGTCGGAACCGGTCGCACCCCGGGCGGCAGCGCGACAAACCGGCCGTCGGCCCAGACCGAGACCGACTCGGGCTGCGCCGAGTTCGGGCGGTACTCGAGTTGCACGCGGACGCGGTGCCCGAGGCCCGCCTGCACGCACTGCAGCGCCAGCCGGCGCGCCAACAGCCCGCCGACCCGATCGGGCTTGTGCAGGTCCTTGCCGCACCAGGCACCGCCGCCGATGGGCACGCCCGGGCCGTAGGCGTCCATCACCAGCTTCTTGCCGGTGGTGCCGTTGTCGCCGCTCGGCCCGCCGCAGAGGAACATGCCCGCGGCGTTGACGACTAGCTCGGGCAGCGGCCCGTTGCCCAGCGCGCCGCGCAGCGCGTCCTGCGCGTGCCGGCGCAGCTCGAGCCAGTCCGCATCCTCCGCGTGGTGCAGCGACACCGACACCGACAGTGGCCTGAAGGTCCCGTCCTCCCGTTCCTCGCCGCGCGCGATGACCTTGCCGTCCGGCCCGAGCGACCCTTGCGGCGCCTCCTGCTGCCGGGCGTGCAGCGCCTGGGCGATGCGCCGTGCCGTCCAAAGGGCGCCGGGCAGGTAGTCGGTCCGCGGCGTGTCCTGCGCGTAGCCGACGCAGATGCACTGGTCGTCCGACAGGTGCCGCAGTTCCTGCCACTCGGTCCCGCGCTGCTCGATGCGCAGCGCCCGCAGGTCGACCTGCAGCGCGTCGGGCAGCGGGTCCCAGCGCCCGCCGTATCCGGCCGAGCGGTAGGTGTCGCGCACCCAGCCGGCCAGGCGCTTCTCGATGTCCGGCAGCGTGCTGCGGTCCAAGCCGATCAGTCCGGTGACGAAGACGTGGTCGAAGGCGCACGCCGCCTCGATGCCGCACTGGCCGTAGGGGTCGGCACGCAGCACCTCGCCGACGATGCGGTCGGCCAGGGCGTCGCAGAGCTTGTCGGGATGGCCGGGGAGGACCCACTCCGCGACCGTGTGGCTCGATTCGTTCATGTCGCTCTCCATCTGCGTCGATTCCGGCGAGGTGTTCATGCGCTCGCCTTGTCCAACGCCGGCATCCGCGCAACCGGCCAGCCCAGGCGGGCGCAGAAGCTCCCGTCGCAGCCGTCGAGCAGGCCGACGCGCACGCGCGGCCTGGCGCGACGAAGCTTCTCGGCGAGGGCGGAGGGGATCTCCTGCACGTCGCCATCCGTGATCACGACGGCCCGGCTCGCGCGCGACTCGACCAGGTGCCGCGCCACGCAGGCGATGTGGGTGCCGCCGGTGGAACGAAACTGGCCGGCGGCGAGGTCCGCGCGCGTAACGGGGTGCACCTCGGTCGAGAAGCCGAACAGCGGCCACCGCACCAGTGCGGCCGACTCGGTCAGCGCGTCGAGCAGCACCGGCAGCCACGCGGCCATCGATCCCGAGACATCGAGGTAGACCGTCACCTGGCCCGCCGTCTGCCGCCCCTCCTGGTGGAGCACTCCTTGCCACCACAGCGGCTCCGCTCCCATCGCGCGCTGCAGTTGCGCACGGCGATCCCCGGCTTGCGGCAGCGGCGTGAAGGCCTCGGTCTCGACCGAGTGGCGGACCCACGGGCCGCCGTCGGTGCCGAAGGCAGCGGCCCGCAGCAGCTCGCGTACGGCCCGGCGCGCCGCGCGGTGCCGGCGCAGGTCGCTGCGTTCCCACGCGGGGGAGGCGCCGTCGTCCGCGCCGCCGCGCCGTTCGACCATCGGCCACCGGGCGACGATGCGCCGTGCTTCCGCGAGCAGCTCGGGGTCGGCGTGCAACGGGTCGCCGTCCTCCGGCTCTTCGGCGTGGTTGCCGAGCAGGCGGCCGGTACCGTCGGCGTCGAGCGCCACGGCCACGCCGTCCAGCAGGGCGAAGAGGTCGGCCGTAGTGGCCCCGGCGTCGTCGTAGAGGCGCCGGTGCACGTCCCCCAGCGCGCCGCTCGCGTAGCGCGGCGATGCCGGCCACCCGGCCGGCGGGCCGATCAGGCTCCAGAGGCCTTCGGGTGCGGCGCCGGCCGAGAAGAACGACGTGAACTCGACGTTCGGGTGCAGCCGGCAGAGCTGCGCGTTGACGATGCAGTCGAACGCCCAGTTGGCCGCGAGTGTCGGGCGCCGGTACATCCGGGTGTGGCCGAGCAGCACGTGATACAGCTCGTGCATCACCAACATCGACAAGTGCGCGTCGGTGCGGCAGCGCTCGGCGACGAAGGCGGGGTTGATCAGCAGCCGCGAGCGCGCGCCGACCGTCACCGCCGCAGTGGGCACGGCGTCGGTGGCCTCGATCGACAGCAGCTGCAGCAGCTTGCCGAATGCCGGATGCCGCAGCGGCACGCATTGCCGCACCCGGTCGGCGAGAAGGCGACCCTCGAGTGTCGCGATCGAGGGGGCGGCGTCGTCGTGCTGGCCCGTCCTCAGGAGGTGCGCGGGAGGCGATGCGGCGGCGTGGGTCATGAGGGCGTTCCTCGAGTCGAAGGGTCGGCGGGCAGCAGGGGCCGCACGCGGCCAGGCGCGACCGGCAGCCAGATCTCCGAGGTGCCCGATGGCGTGGCGCCGCCCCAGAGGTTCAGCAGGTTCGCGAGAGTCGGCGCCGCGTCGCGCAGGAAGACGGGCCCTCGGATCGCGGATACCAGCCGGGCGGCCAGCCACGGGCAAACGATCCCCTGGGGCGCATCCGGCGGCGTCTTGCGGTCGATGCCGGTGGCGATGTCGTTGCCGAGGGGCACGACGAAGGCCACCCGTGGCACCCAACCGGGCCAAGGCGTCGACTCGAGGCTTGCGGTGAGTTCCCGAACCAGATCACCCTCGGGCAGCTCCAGCACCCGGTCGAGTTCGAGTCGCGCGGCGCGACCGGGATCGCGCCGGCTGGCCGTCTTGCCGGGCTGACGCGCGACGGCGACCAGGGCGCGAGCGAGGCCGAGTGGCGCCGTGAGGAGCCGCGACGTCAAGCCCATGCGCAGGTGGGCGCACAACGCCGTCGGAAGCTCGACGCGTGCGACGCACAGCGCGTTCGACAGCAGCTTGCCTCCGCCGGGCCCCACGGGAACGTCGCGGAGCGCCGCCGTCGTCTCGCCGGCGGCCGCCGTCCGGCGGCCGGACACGGCGTCCGGCGCCGCGGCGCCGGGTGCGAGACGGGGCAGCGTCACAGTCGAGCGCGGCGGGGCGCTCATGTTCCCGAGGGCCGGCGGGGCGGATTCAGTCCGCATGGTCGTCCGTCGCGTCGAGGAGGGCGCGCAGGGCCGACTGCTGGCGCGTCAGAGCAGTGGGCTCGCATGCGCCTTCGTCGTGGGCGTAGAGCGCGGCGCCGAGGTTGCCCAGCGCCACCTGTTCCTGGTCATTGGCGTCCAGTGCGCCCACCGCGGCGACCAGCGCGTTGAACGGCGCGATCCGGCTGCGCGGCACCTCGTGCCGCAGGTTTGGCCGCTCCTCGAACGACACTTGCGCCGTGAACGGCTCGGCGAGCAGTTCCAGCGTCGGCGCGTCGACGCAGTCCAGGTCGACGAGCGTCGGCAGCAGTTCCTGCGACAGGATCCAGCGGGCCTGCTTGTCCTGCGAAGCCAGAGCGTCGGCCACGAGCAGCGACATGGTGTGCCGCGGCACCCGGCCGGGGCGCTTCGCAAGGGCGGCTAGCGCCAGGCCGACGCGCTTCACCGGATGCGCCTCGTCGAGGATGCGAGCGAGCGCGGCGTCCGCCTGGACCTGCGATGCGGCGTCGACCGCTTGCCGGTGAATGGACGCGACGACACCGGCGTCGACCGGCTTGCCCTGCGCCCTGTGCGGCAGCGAGTGGCGAAGGGCGACGAGCGCCGAGTCGGCGATCGGGTCGCGCACGGCGCCTCCTGGGCCCGAGTCGCGCTGGCCGAGCGCGTTGCGCGCGCCGTGGACGGCCGCGATGTTGGCCGCCAGCATGGCCGCACGCCTGCCCGAGATGCCCAGGCCCGCCTGGCGCAGGGGCACGACCAACGCCGACGTGTAGGTCGTGATCCAGTCGCCGTGCAGCGAGGCGCAGACCTCTGCGCACTGCCTGCAGTCGGCCACGAGAGCCGGGACGTCCATCGCCGCGGTCTGTCGATCGGCAGGGGTCAGGCCGCTGCGGATCACGCTGCGGCGAGCCTCCGGCGAGAGGTCCTCGAGTGCCGGCAGACTCAGCACAAAGCCGAACCGGTCGGCCAGCGCCGGGTCGAGCGGCAGCGATCCGACGTAGACGTCCAGCTCGTCTGCGGCGTCGGCGGATTCCGGTCCGGCGGGCGGATTCATCGCCGCCCACCGGTACCTCAGCGCGCCGAGCGCGATGCCCTGCACGCGCCTCTCGTGAACGATCGAGAAGAGCTTGTTCTGCACCTCCGGCCGGCAGCGGCTGATCTCGTCGAGGAACACGCTCTGCGCGCCCCAGAGCGTGGCCGGCGTACGCAGGTACCTGAGGCCGTCGCCGTCCGGCACCGGGAAGCCGACGAGATCGTCGAAGGACAGCAGGCTCGCGTTGTAGTGGCGGTGCTCCAGGCCCATCGCCGCCGCCAGCCGCTCCAGCAGCGCGCTCTTGGCGCAGCCGTGCGGACCGATCAGCAGCATCGGCGTCTCCATGGCCAAGGCGGCCAGCACCGGGGCGTCGAAGTGCGCCAGGCCGTGAAGTCCGAGGTTGAAGAGCAATCCCGTCGCGCGACCCGAGGCCTCCTCCGTGGCTGTCGTCGGCGGCGCGGCGTCGGCTGCGCGCCGGGATGCCTGCTTCTTCATGCTCCTGCTCCCCACCGTCCACGCGAGCGGCGCAGGCGGCGCCGGACGGGGCAGGGCGCTGCCGACGCTTTAGCGGCATTTGTGAATCGCCCCGCAAGTTGTCGATTAACTGGGCGATGAAAACGAAACGGCCCTCGAGAACGAGGGCCGCGTGCCTGCTGCTGTTGCGCCTGGACCTGTGGTCCTTGACGCCTCATCCCGGGTGACCCGGAAACCACCTCGCCGCAGGTCGGCAGGTTGGTGACAGGCAGGCGGCCTGTGCTCTCGATGACAGTTGAAATCTTACTGCTGCGTGGCGTCGGGCGCAATCGAATCGTTGGCGCGCTGTCACTCGATGCGCGACGCCCCGCCGAGAGTTCAGTCGGCCGAGTCGGGCGACTCCCACGCCACGTCAAGCGCGTAGTGGGCGTCTTCACGCGAGCCGAACGGACCATCCATCACCCAGACCTCGAAGCCTCCGGCGATGGCGGCAAATATCTCCTCGGTGCTGAGCACCTCGTCGTAAGTTCCCCTCGAAGGCGCGGCATCCGGGTACTTCCTGTCGATGCCGCCCCTCGTCCACCAGAAGCGTCCGCGCAGAGCCGATGCTGCCGCGAGTCCGGCGCCATCGAAGTGCAATTCGCTCGGGCGGAGATGCGCCCCGCCGAGGCCCGGGCACTCGCAGACAAAGGCGCCGGGACCGGGCGACTCGTGCGCTCGGCCGCGCCGAGCGTCGGCGAAGTAGCAGTTGGTCAGCGAGGCGGTGTTGTCCACGCAATCCTCCGATGTCGATGTTTCCACCACGCGGTGAGGTGGCGGCTCGCTGCGTTGACGTTCGCCGCGTGCCTTGTGGATCCAGTGTCGGGAAACCGTCCGGCCGTCGTCTCGGCCGACGTTCACGTGGCGGCAGCCCCGCACGCGCCGGTGGCCGGAGACGCGCGTGTCGGGCTCTGGCCGCAGCACAGCACCTGGCAGCGCTCCTTTGCGTAGTCCCAAGCGCTGAAGCGCACCTGGGGCGCGTCCACGCTGACAACGAAAGGGTCCTCCCCGAACGACACGTAGCTGTCCCAGAGCTCTTTTGCCGACATCCCTGGCTTGTAGGCAGATGCGAGGTACTCGTCGACGATCTGGCGGCAGTGCTCGGTCGCTACGCCGCTATCGGCGAACTCGCCGTGCTTGTAGCGCTCGTCCTCGTCCATGTAGTGGAAGTTGTCGTCGACCATAACCACGTAGGGCATCCCGCACTCCTTGGTTCGTGTCGCCCTTCAACCGGCCGCGACGAAGTGCCGCGAATCCAGCTCCTGTTCGCCGTCCCACCGGTAGGCCACCAGCGGACCGTCCTTCGCCGCCGAGTAATCCACGCAGGCCACCTTGGGCGACTGCAGCCCCGGGTGCCCCGTCATCCAGTAGTGGCCGATGAAGACCGGTGAGCCCTCGACCGGCGCGCCGACGTAGTCCTTGGGCAGCGGGTGATCGGGCACGCGGTGCTCCTGCCCGTCGCCGACGATTGCGACGTCGCGATAGCTGCGCGGCTCCTCGTGCCACCAACGCGTCCTCACCTCGTGGCGCTCGACGCCGCCGTGGTCCACGAACGAGTGGCCCACGGGCAGGCGGATCTCCAATCCCTTGGTCAGGCCTTCCATCGCCTCCCACTCGGGCGATCCCTTGAGGTAGGACGCGTGCAGAAAGTCCTCGTCTATCGCCCGGCCGGGCGGAACCCTGCGTGCCACCAGATCGACGTGGGGCTGGTGCCACCAGGCGTGCACGACCCGGATGTCCCCGAGGTCCAGCATCGGCGGCAGGGTCTTGAACCAGCCGATCAGTTCGCGGTGCAGGGCGGAGCCCTGGCCCACCTGGCGCAGGAAGTCGGCGTGCTGGGACAAGTTCTTGGGGCTGTGCCGTCGCAGGAACTCTCCGGACCCGTCGCGGCGCGGCGTCGCGAAGCCGATCGAGTTGTACTCGTGGTTGCCCATCACCGAGCGGGCGTGCCCGGCGTCGATCATCGACCGCACGGTTTTCACCACCTTGACTTGCGCCGGACCGCGGTCGATCAGGTCGCCGAGCAAGACCGCCTGCCGGTCCTGTGGCGGCACCCAGCCCGAAGCTCTCTGCACATACCCGAGCTTGCGCAGCAGCGCCTCGAGCTTGTCCGCCTGGCCGTGGATGTCGCCGATCACGTCGTATCCCACGCTTTCCTCTCCTAGCCGCTTAGTAGTACGATGCCACGAACAGAGTATCCAACACTTCGTGGGACTTTGCAACTAACACCTTTGTCGTGAAGACCGATCCGCCCGTCCGAGACCCGAAGCGTTATCCGATGCCCTTCACGCGGCTGGAGATCGCCGTGCTCGGCCTCGTCGACGGCGAGCTGCAGGTCCTGCTAGCCCGGCGCGCCGAAGCGCCCCACGCCGGCAAGTGGGCGCTGCCGGGCGGCGTGCTCCGCATCGACTTGGATGCGTCCCTGGACGCGGCCGCCCAGCGCGTCATGCGGGAACGGCTGGGCCTGGATCTGCCCTTCCTCAGGCAGTTGTGCGCCGCCGGCGGTCCGACCCGCGATCCGCGCGCGCCCTGGGCGCTGAGCATCGTGTACCGCGCCCTGGTGCCGGCCGAGAACGTCAAACCGTCGGCGGGCAAGCGGATCGAAGCGCTCGCGTGGCGACCCGTCGGCGACGCGATCGCCGACAAGGCCTTGGCGTTCGACCACTCGCAGCTGGTGTCCCAGGCGGTCGAGAGCACGCGTGCCGAGGTCGAGCGCTTGGACCTGCCGGCCGGCTTCCTACCGGATCAGTTCACGCTCGGGGAACTGCAGTCGACCTGCGAACAGTTGCTCGGACGACGCCTGGACAAGTCGTCGTTCCGGCGGAAGCTCGCGGACCGCGAGGTCGTCGAACCTGTCGAAGGGCTCATGAGGACCGGGGCCAATCGGCCGGCACAGATCTACCGGCTGCACACGAGATGATTCCGCGTCCTTTCCTGCAGGCGTAGGATGAACATCGCGATCTCAAGGAGTCGCAAAGGTCGGCCAATGTCCGGAGTCAGCAAACTGTCGGGCTTCATCGCGAGTGTCGCGGCGCAGATTCGGGCGGCCATTCAAGTCGGCGTCCCGGTGGAAGACGGCGCGAAGGCGCGTCGCACCGAAGTGGGCGAACCGACGTTCGGCGGGTCGGCAGCGGAACTCTGGGACGACGCCCCTGGCCGGATGACGCGGAACGGCCTGGGCAGCCTCGAAATCGGCGCAGGCAAGACACGGGTCGACGAGTAGCTCAACGCTTGCCACTATTGCCGCCTCGATCCCTCCGCTCCGGGGCGGTGGACTCCGCGGCTCCAGATCTCGGCGTCGGTACGGCCGGTCTCGGCTCGGGGCCGGCGACCGGCACGCCGTCTTTGTCGAAGTGCCATTCGCCGATCGGCTCGACCTTGGGCGGCGTGCCGAGCTCGGGCTGGCTCGCATTGGCGCCCACGGTGTCCCAGACCGCTCGATTGCCACCGTGGTTGGGGCTGATCTTGCCGAGACGGACCGAGGACTTGTAGTTCTCGCTCAGGGTGCCCGCGTCCTGCGACACCTGAGTGCGCCCCTTGGCGATTCTGGCTTTGGTCTCGGCTTCGCCGGCGCTGAGGCGACCGGCCAGGTCGTTTCCCACCGGTTGGCCGGGAACGGCGCGCTGCCGACTCTGGCGCGCACGGATCTCGGCCTCGTTGGCCGCAGACTCGTGGCGGAGCGCGCCGCTGTCACTCGCGCGCGCTCGGTCGTCGTACTGCTCCCGCAGCGACGAATCGGGCCAGCCCATCGTCTCGGGCAGTGGCCGCGAAGGACCGAGCGGGTTGTCGATGGGCACGTAGCCGGATGCCGAACTGCCGCCGCGGGCGTATGAGTGGGCGATTTCGGTCACGGCGCGTTGCAGCTTGATCGGGTCTTCCTCGCGCAGGAGCCCGCGCTCGGCGAGGCGCTGTGCCGCGTAGTTCGTGAAGTCGGTCTGAGTCCCGCTGCTCCATTCGCGCATGAACTGCGCCGTCCGGGCGAGTTCGCGTGCCCGGCCGTAGGCGGTATCGCTGGTCGCTTGCCGCTCGATGGCCTCCCGGGACGACGAGTCGTAGCCGGCAGTCGATGTCGTGCGGCTGCCTCTCGCCCATTGGTACGCGTCGGAGGAGCGGAAGTCCTTGATCAAGGCGCTCGCGTCCGTGATCTGCGCGCTCTCGGCCGCCTTTCGGGCGAAGTCATAGGCGCTTTGCAGGGTCTGCTGGTCGACCTGCCGGCCTTCCGCTCTCGCCTGGGCGCCAATCTGGGTGAGCGGGATACTGGCGCCAACGGATGCTGATGCAGCGACAGCCTTGCCCACTGTCGAGTCATCGCTCAGGCCTAGCCGACGATTCACGTCGCGGGCGACCGAGTTGAGGGTCTGGAACTGCGTCCTGGTCGAGCCGCCATCGGAGGTGGCGGTGGCACCCGATCGCTGCTGCGACCGCTCGAAGCCTTCCTGGATGGCGAGCGCTCGGGTCAGCGCGGTGGCCTGGCTGCGCTGCATGGCCTCGCGTTCGGTGCGGGCCAGCGATTCGGCTTCGCGTGCGCTTTCGCCCAGAGCGTTGGCTTGGCGCTCGGTGAAGGTGAAGGTGCTGGCCAGGCGACTCAGGTTGACCTGGTAGCGGAACACCCCGGCGTCGGGGCCGCTGCCCTGGATGGTGGTGCCGTACGCGTCGCTGGTGGTCGACATGAAGGCGGACGTGCGTGTCGGCGCCAGTTGCTGCTGGTCCATCGAGACGGCGTTCTGGGTGATGCTGCCCTTCGACGCGGCCGCCGCTTCGCTGGACGCCGCCGACTGGACGGCGGCGACGCCGGTCACCGCCTGGAACGCCACTTCGCCGCCCTTGATGATGGCGGTGGCGATGATCGGGATCGAGATCACCATGTAGCCGGCAATGGCCTGGTCGGAGACGGCGCCGCTGTAGATGCTGGCGGCGGTTTCCAGTGCGAGGCCCTGGGCGACGGTGCCCATCTTCGCTGCGGCTTCGAGGTTGCGCGCGCTGGCCAGCGTGGCGACGTAGTTCAGGATCGCGTAGAGCGGCGGCCAGAGCTGGATCCACACGAGGCTCATCGCGAAGCTCTTGATGGCCATCGCGAGCCCGCGGCCCTGGGCGAGCAGGAACAGCAGGAACACGAACGGGAACACCGCGTAGACGACGGCCTCGATCACGTTGCGCACGAGCGGCAGCGCCTGCTCGGCGATCTTGCCCATGGTGAGGAACGCGGAGTTCACCGATGCGGTGGCATTGGCGCGCGCGGTGGCGATCATCAGCGCTGCCGGGTCGTTGAGCTTCTGGCCGGCGAGGCTGCGGGCGTCCTGCACCAGGTTGATCATGATGTTCTGGCGCAAGAGGTCCGCTGCGCCCTGGGCGGCGGTGGCGATCTTCGTCTTGTAGTAGGCCTGCTCGATCTGCGCGTCGATGGCCGTGAGGGCGGCGGCCGGCTCCAGCGTGGGGTTCATCTGGAAGGCGAGGATCGATCTTGCATGGGCCACTTCGGCCGGCAGGCGGGCGGCGAGGTAGGTGTAGGCGCTCGGGCAGGTGTCGACCTGCACCGGGTTGCCGTAGGTGGTGAAGCGCGCCGGGTTGGGCGCGCCCATCAGCGACCAGATGTCGGTACTGCGTGCAAATGCGGCAGGGTCGATGGTGCCGTCCTGAAGGTCGTAGACGGTGCAGTTGTGGACGAAGGCGATGAGGTCGGTGCGCAGCTGCGGGTCGGCCACGTTCGCGGCGCACGAGGCCTGGATCAGGCGGTTGCCGAACATCACGCCGTTCTTCTGGTACGCGAGTTCGCCAGGGAGCTGCGCGTTGGTGGCCGGAATGACCTGGAAGGCGGTCTCGAAGAACCGCGTCATCACGTCGCCGACCTTGCTGGTGGCGTACCCGAAGAAGGCCACGCCGATCGGCACGTTGCCCACCGCCACGGGCGGCTGGCTCCCGAGCTTGTCGACGATCACGACCGTCGACTTGGGCAGGAAGAGCGCGTAGTAGACGAGCAGGAAGCCCATCAGCCAGCCCCAGCCGTGGAACTTGCCGGGCGTGAAGAGCCCGGCGAATGCCGCCACGAGCAGACCGGTGACGGCGATCGTCTTGATCAGGCCGAAGTAGTCCGCCCCGCCCATGATGGCGGCGATGGCGTTGAAGACCCCGGTCAGGGTGTCGACGTTGCCGTAAGCGTAGATCTCGAACATGCGGGCGCGAGCGCGTCGAGCCCGGGTTCAGGAGCCGCGCGCGCCGCTGCTGGCGCTGAAGTCCAGCATCGATTTCACGGACGCGGGCATCGAGCTCCAGAGCTGCCGCTCCAGCGTCTGCAGGTCCTGCGTCATCGACGAGACCGAGCGCACCTTGGCGTAGGCGGCCTGCTTCTCGGCGAGGAGCTGACGCTGGGCTTCCTGGGCGTTCTCCCGAATCGCATCGATGTACTGCTGCTCGATGCCGGTGCGCTTGAGTGCCTGCGACAGCGCGCTCAGGGCCTGGCGGATGGCGCGGTTTAGAAAGGTCTCGGCGTAGTCGAGCGCGATCACGTCCTTGTAGGTCTCGATCAGCGTCTCGGCGGTGCTCGATCCCGGCACGGCGTTGGCCACCGACAGCATCTTGTAGACCGGCTCGGTGGTGTTGTTGACGAAGCCGA
>CAADHA010000024.1 GCA_900696685.1 uncultured Planctomycetota bacterium | reverse complement strand
GCCATACGATGATGACGGCATCCGGTTTCGTGGGAGGATCATCATGGAGACACTCACCACAAGCCCCCTCGGAGGTACTATGCATGGGATGGGGGATTTCGGGTCCGGCCATTTTGCGAAGGCAGAGCAAATAGGCTATGTGCTCATTATCGAGCGAAAGGAGCGACCGTGCTGACCTCGGGACAACGCGCCGCGCTGGTCACTGTCAGCGTCGTCTTTGGACTCGGCTGCGCGGCGGCCGTCTGGATTGCCTTTGACGCCATGCGCTCAGATGCCTCGTCGCCCCAGAACATCTCAGTGGCTGGCGAAGCGCCGGCGGAGACGGCCCAAGCAGCGGCGCCGCCCATGCAACCTGTTACATCCAGTGTGGAAGCGGCGCCGGACCCGCCTCCAGTGAAGGTCAAGAGAGCGCGCGAGCCGTATGACCTCAAGGGCGACCGCCTCGGAATGATGCTCGATGACTTCAAGGCGAAGTACCATCGGCAGGTTCCTGAGGCGTTTCACGAAGTCATACCGTGGTGCTCGGACTTTCGTCCCGCGCGAGACCGCGAGCTGGATCCGAATATATCGCTGTTTGAGGAGACTTGGCATCCGAAAGCTGGAATCATCAACGCCCGCATCAGTTTCCCGTTGGAAGACATGCGGACGAGCAAGCACAGTCCCACGCTCGCCGGCGTTGCCGTGACGAACCATTGCTACAGCTTCATCGACGGCGAACTATACTCCATCATGCTCATCTTCCCGCAATCGGGCTTCGATGACGTCCTGGACGCGATGGTGGCCACCTACGGCAAGCCGAAGTCTTTCAAGAACAACTTGGTGCAGAATCGGATGGGCGCGACGTTCTCTAACACCGAGTGTATCTGGGACAACGGCGTCTCCACTATCAAGCTCGAAGAGCGATTCGGCGACCTCGATACCTCGTGGGTGGTCTTCCGGCACACCGCCCTCTCAGAGACGGCCGAGTCCCGCCGGCCCAAACCCCACCTCTGAAGGAGGTCGCATCATGACCCGCTGGACGTGCAGACAATGCGGCGATCAGGTTGAGGCGGCAACGCCGGGAGAGTCCGGCCAGGTCGAGTGCCCCATCTGCGGCACGCCGCGGACGCTGCCAGCGGCCGGCGCGGGCGCGCCGGCGCATCATCGCAGCGACGCCCTGAGGGCGGTGGAAGCGCGAACGCAGGCGATCGGGCAATCGTCAGTCCCGGTCAAGGTCGTTCCTTCGACCACCAAGACGCTCAAGGCAACAATCGCCCTCTCAGGTCTCTCGACCTTCGTGCTCTTCGTCGCACTGGTCTTCATCGGCGCGTATACCGAGGAGTCCGGCGGTTCGATCTTCGGAACCGCTATGACTCTCCTCGTGCTGATTCTGCTCGTTGCATCGATCGCCACATTCCTGGTCGCCTGCTTCGTGCGCTGGTGGAATCACGGCTACTGATTGGTAAGCCTCTGCGTTCTCTGTGCGCTCTGCGGCGAATTCCTTTGTGCCCTTGTGACTTCGTGGCGAATGGATCTCGATGCTTCACTCAGCACTGTGAAGCAACGCGAACTTCGCACCCCGATTCGAGACTCGCGCGCTCGGCTTCGAGCAGTCGCGCCCCCGCGACGGCGTCTTCGATCGTCGCATCGAGATTGCGCCGACCCGTCGCGATCGCGTCGAGCAGCCGCCTGATCTCCGCGTCGTAGCCTGAGATCGGTTCGAGTTCGACCGCCTCGCGCTTGCCGTCGCGCGCGATGAGCAGTTGCGGCGTGCGCCCGAGGTCGAAGTCGGCCGTGGCGTGCTCAAAGAGCACGATGAAGCGCATGCGGAACTCGAATCCGTGCGTGTGATCCCAGCCGCCCTCGGCGACAACGTGCCCCGGCCCGCCAGGGCCATAGCGATAGATCGTGGTGACGTGATCGAGCGTGCCCGCGGTGATGACCGATCGCGGATCGCCGAAGATCCACCGGACGAAGTCGGCGTCGTGAATGTGCAGATCGACGAGCGCCCCGCCGGTGCGCGAGTCATCGGTGTAGAAGTGCGAGGACCAGCCCGGCGGCGAGGCGAGGCGGTGGAAAGTCGCGCTGCGAACGGGGCCGAAGGTGTTCTCGACGATGCGCCGGCGCAGCCACGCCCACGCCGGCCAGAAGCGGATGCACAGGCCGGGCATGCAGAGGCGATCGCTCGCGCGGGCCGCCGCCGCGACGCGCTGCACATCGCGCGAGGCGATGGCGACAGGCTTTTCGACGAGCACGTGCTTGCCCGCTTGCAGCGCAGCGATCGCGAGATCGGCATGCGTGTCGGTGTGCGTGCAGATGCTCACGAGGTCCACCTCCGGGTCGGCGAGGAGGTCGGCGGCGTCGGCATAGGCGCGGACGCTCTGCGGATCGAACGCCCGGCCCTGTCCCGTCGCTATGTTGCCCGCGGCTTCGATCTTCCCTGCCCGGCGCTCGGCGCTGCTGTCGCACACGGCGACGAGGCGGTTAGCGCAGCCCGCCGCATCGGCAGCGCGATAGCAGCGCAGATGCGTCTGGCCCATAAAGCCCAGGCCGATCACCCCGACGCGGATAGGTGCGCATGAAGACATGCGAGATCATTGGCCGCCGGAAGCAGCCTGACACGATGGTCTACCAACTCTTCTCGACCAGTTTCAGAGCCGCGATCATGTCGGCGATGCGGTCTTCGCCCGCTTCGCGCTCGATCATCAGGCTGCTGTCGATGGCCTTCTCGCGCAGAACGCGGAAGCAGTCGGTCCAGTTCACATCGCCGGCGCCGGCGCGGACTTCCATGCCCCACTTTCCCGGCGTCTTTGTCGCGATCGCATCCTTGATGTGAATCTGCGCCACGCGCGGGGCAAGTTGACGGAGCGCTTCAACGGGATTGCCCATGCCATAGAGAATCATGTTCGCGGGGTCGAAGTTGACGCCCACATCGCGCCGGTCGAGGTCGGCAAGGGCTTCGACCAGCGTTGAAGCCGTCTCCTGACCCGTCTCAAGCGCAGCGCGAGCGCCTGCGGCGGCGAAAACATCAACGAGTTGCCCGAGCCGGTCGAGGATGACCCCGCGCCTGGGATCATCGTGATCGTGCGGAATGAAGCCGGCGTGAAAGGTCACGAGGGGCAGGCGGAGTTCGGCGGCGATGTCGGCGAGTCGGTGCGCCGCGTCGAGGTTGGCCGGCCAGGTGTGATCCGGCGCCACCCCGCCCGTGCGCCGGATGGATTCGAGCGTCGAGTAGTCCTCGCCCGCCATCGCCATCATGCCCGAGACGATGTCGATGCCGGCCTCGCCGAGCGCCTCGCGCGTCTCATCGAGCCGCCACACCCCGGTGCGGATCGGATCGAGCGAGAGTTGCACGCACGTCACCCCGACACGCCGGACCTTCTCAGCAAGATCGCGCGGCGAGGCGGGTTGGAGGGACCAGGAGCAGAGGCCGAGTCGCATCGTCCAGTGTAGGTCGGGCCCGCTGCTCTGAGCGCGGCCCGGCACTTGGGCGTCCGTCGTGTAGTCGAATCGCCGGGCCTGCGCAGAGCCTTGTCCCGACCAACCAGTGCACACTACGCCACCACGCGCTCGGTGCCCTTACGGCCAATACGGACGTGGGCCTCGCCAGCCCCGCTGTCCGGCGCGACGTCGGCCAGGCCGAGTTGGACGAGCGGGCCGTGAGGCCTGGCGCGTGCTGCTTCGAGCGCCTTGAGAGCCGCGTCGTCGCGATAGGTCTTGAAGAGCATGCCGCAGATCATGGCCAGCATCCCGCTCAGGCTCGAAAACGTGTGATTCACCGCGCTGGGTTCGTAGCCGCAGTGCACCATGCAGTTCCGGCACTTGTCGTTGCCCGAAGCGCGGCCGTACTGCTCCCACCGCGTCTCCTCCATCAGTTCGCGGAACGTGTCCACGTAGCCGTCCTGGAGGAGGTAGCAGGGCCGCTGCCAGCCGAAGAGGTTGTACGTCGGGTTGCCCCAGGGCGTGCATTCGTAGTCGCGCCTGCCCATGAGGAACTCGAGGAACAGCGGGCTCTGGTTGAAGCGCCACGGCTTGCGGCCTTGATCCCGGTTGCTCAGGATCATGTTGAAGAGATGATGCGTGCGCTGCCTCTTGAGGAAGTTCTTCTGGTCGGGGGCTTTCTCGTAGGCGTAGCCGGGTGAGACCATCATCCCCTCGACACCGAGGTCCATCATCTCGTCGAAGAAGGCGCGGACGGAGTTGGGGTCGGCTCCCTCGAAGAGCGTGGTGTTCGTGGTGACGCGAAAGCCGCGCTGCACCGCGAGGCGGATCGCCTCCGCGGCTTCTTTGTAGACTCCCTCGCGGCAGACGGCGAAGTCGTGGTGCTCCTCCTGCCCGTCCATGTGGATGGAGAAGGTCAGGTACTTGCTCGGTGTGAAGAGATCGATCTTCTCGCGCAGGAGAATCGCGTTGGTGCAGAGGTAGATGTACTTGCGGCGATTGACAAGTTCGCGTACAAGGGCATCGATATCGGGGTGCATGAGCGGCTCGCCGCCGGGGATGGAGACCATTGGCGCACCGCATTCGTCCACCGCCTTGAGGCAGTCCGCAACGCTCAGATGCTGCTTGAGGATGTGGGCGGGGTACTGGATCTTCCCGCACCCCGCGCAGGCGAGGTTGCAGCGGAAGAGCGGCTCAAGCATCAGCACAAGGGGGTAGCGGCGCCGGCCGCGCAGACGCTGGCCCAGGACATAGGTCGCCACGGTCCACATCTGGCTGAGAGGTACACCCATTCGGTGCTCCGTGTGTCGCGTGTGCCTGTCGCGCCGGGCAGAGAGCCGGCACCGTGGACCGGGCCGGTTTGCGGGGATGGTAGGAGGGCGAAGCGCAGGTGCAAGGCGGCGCCGGGCTGCTGCGCCCTGTCCGCGTATACTGGACCTGATTCCGACCGCCGACCTGAAGGCGATCCGACCGGCCTTCGAGCAGCGCGAGAATCGCCGCGACTTCCCTTCCTACCGGCAAACAGACGTGGATCAGCGAACGGATGAACAACTCGTGGAGGCCTACCGCGAGGGGGAGGTCGCAGCCCTGGAGGCGCTCGTCAGACGCTACCAGGCAGAGTTGCTGGGCTTCCTGACGAGGCAACTGGGCAACCGGGCGGCGGCGGAGGACGTCTTCCAGGAGACGTTTCTCCAGGTTCACCAGTCGGTGGAGCACTTTGACGTTTCGAGGCGGTTTCGACCCTGGATTTTCACGATTGCGGCGAACAAGGGCCGGGATTGGTATCGTAAGAACTCGAGACGGATGTCGATGGTTGACCTTTCCGCCCCGGTCAGGCCGGAGGGCATGTCCGAGAATTCGGCTCACGGCGGAGCCAACGTCATCGATTTTCTGGCGGACGACGGCGAGCCGGTCGATGCTCGCCTTGACGAGGCGGAGTTAAGGGAACTCGTCCGGACCACGATTGATTCGATGCCTTTTCTGCTTCGGGAGATTCTCCAATTGGCCTACTTCCAGCGGCTCAGTTACCAGGACATCGCGGACTCCCTCGGTATTCCGCTGGGTACGGTGAAGTCCCGCCTTCATTCGGCCGTTGCGAACTTCGCAGAGCGATGGAAGCGGGCGGGCGGAGGGGGACTCCCCGTCGGGCAGAAGTCAGCGCGTTCAACGAATCGTGATCGCAGGACGACAGAGATGGAACAAAGGCCATGACGGATGATGCAGCAAACTCGACTCCCGCTCCGGCCGGCCCGCGCCTCTGCGATGCGGACTGCCGAGTAATCGATGCCCTGGTGGCAAACGGCTTCCGTGCCGAGTCTCCGGAAGGCGAGGACCGGGTCCGGGCGCAGAGGCTGGTCGCGCTTCTGTCCATGCTCGATCGATACCCCTTCGAGGCAACGGACTCGCAGCAGATTGTCGCGGCCACGATGTCGCGGATCAGGGCGCAATCGCGGCCGCTCTCGTTTCCAGCCGTCGCGACCGACCGGGACTTGACCAACCTGTCGTGGCGCGCGCGCGCGGCGTCGCAGTGGCGCAACGTCCTGACGGCGGCGGCGGCACTGCTTGTCCTCTCCAGCGTACTGGTCCCCATGCTCGGGAACCTGCGCCGGTCGTCGATGCAACAGTCGTGCCTGGCCGGGCTGGGACAGGTCGCGCTCGCCCTGACCAACTATTCTGAGTCTTACGGCAACTCGTTGCCGGTGCGCTACGACTCGGCCCCGCACGGCAACTGGCTTGAGAGCCGCATCAACTCCGCCAATCTCTTCTACCTCGCCCGCGCAGGCTATGCAACGTTTGACCAGCTCACGTGCCCCGGCAACCCGTACGCGGCGGACCAGAAACAACTGGATGCACTCGACAACTGGCCCTCGTCCAAGGCGACGAGTTTCAGTTTCCAGAACGTGCTGACGATCCGGCGGGCCCGATGGGCGACGGCGCCGACGATGGTCATCATCGCGGACAAGAGCCCGATCGTCGAAGCGGCGCGCGACGGCAGAGCCATCGACGTTGCCACGCCTTCATCGAGCCACCGCCGGCCGCGCTGGGCTGTGCTCTCGCAGGGTGGGCAGAACTCGCTGCTGTCCGACGGCAGCGGCCTCTGGCTGACGTCCCCGATGTTCGGCAACGACAACATCTGGCTGCCGGATTCCTGCCAGGACCGCGAGACGCGCCTGGTGGGATATGAGATGCCGGGCTGCGAGTTTGACTCGATGCTGATCCACTGACGCGAGAGCGCGATCAGGCGTGCGGGGCAGAGGCAACGGCCTCGAGAAACGAATCGAGTTCGTAATCCACGAGGCGATCGACCGCCGCCGCATGTTCTCGCGGCGACTCCGCCCAGAGGCACAGGCGCGCCGGCGCATCGTTCCACTCGCCCTGGATCACCACGCGGCCCCGACCCGAGTACACCACCGGCAGCCGCTCCGCCAGCGCAGCGCTCACCGCATTCACGCGCGGGTGGCCGAGACTGATCACGGCGCTTCTCTGCAACTCGTCGGTCGTCAGATACAGGGCGTCGGAGATCACGACGGGCCGGCAGATCGCTTCATCGCAATACAGGTGCTGCCACCGTCGCACCGCCTCGACGATGCGCCGCGCGAGGGGGCGGTCGGCGATCTCCGCATCGATGTGTATGCCCACGACGATCGGAAGGATTTCGACTTCTTCAAGCCATGCGTCTGCGGTGGACAATCGACTGCTCCTGCGGCCGCGCGCCGCCCTACGATCAACGATGCCGGCGAGGACCGGCGGAATCGGATGCAGCAACATCGACTTTCCCATGCCCCCGGCCGCAAAAACACCCGACAACCGGCCCGTCCTGCGCCTGGGTCACTCGCCCGATCCCGACGACGCCTTCATGTGGTTCCCCATTACGGGCATCGAAGGCGCGGAGCCGGCGCTGGACACCGGCCGCTTCAGGTTTGATGCCGTACCCGCCGACATCGAATCGCTCAACCGCCGCTCCGACCGTGCGGAACTGGAGATCACGGCCATCTCCGTGGCGCAGTATCCATACATCGCGGACCGATATGCATTCACTGCCTGCGGCTCATCCATGGGCGACGGCTATGGGCCACGCCTCGTTGCGCGCCGGCCTGGCGTGCTCGACGCGCTGCGCGACGGTGATGCAACGCTGGCCATACCCGGGCGACGAACCAGCGCCTGGCTGGCAACGGGACTGATGCTCGGTCGGCCGCCGGGGCTTGCTGTGGCGGAAGTACCCTTCGACCAGATCATCGAACGCGTCGCGGGCGGTGAGTTCGACGCCGGCCTGGTCATCCACGAAGGACAACTCACCTTTCAGGATCACGGCCTGGTCCTCCTCGCCGATCTCGGCGCGTGGTGGAACCGGCGGACCGGCCTGCCTCTGCCCCTCGGCGGCAACGTCATCCGCAGGGACCTCGAAGACCGCTTCGGACACGGCACGCTGGCGGAAGTGACGGCGACGCTGGCGAGATCCGTTCGCTACGCCCTCCAGCACCGCACCGAGGCGATTGACCATGCCCTGACCTTTGCACGGGGAATGAACCGGGCTTTGGCGGACCAGTTTGTGGCGATGTATGTGAACAACTACTCGCTGGACTTCGGCCCGACTGGCCGGGAGGCGGTGAGGAGGTTCCTTTCCGAGGCGGCAGAGTCCGGGCTGACGCCCCGGCCGGCGTCGGTTGATTTCATAAATCCGGCAGAATAGCGCCTGAAGCACCGGATTCCCGTACTATCCGGGAGTCGGACGTGGTATGTTCAGGCAGACCAGACGCGCCGCTGGGGGTTCGGTTCGTGGCTCCGACCCCCGGCGGCTGCGTCCCGAAGCCGGCCGCCGACCCTTCGTGGAAGGTCCCGACCCATGAGCCAGGCACCCACACCGCTCGAGACGGAGCATGGTTACGCCCCCCCTTCCGTCCGCCAGTTCAGCGTCTTCCTCGACAACAAGATCGGCAAACTCTACGAGTTGCTCGAAGTGTTTGAGGAGCATCCCCAGGTCCAGGTCTGCTCGCTGAGCGTCATGGACGCTTCCGATCACGCGGTGATCCGCATCATCCCCAACAACTCGCAGTTGGCGCGAGGTCTGCTCCGCGCGCGCGGGCTTCCGTTTGCCGAGATGGACCTGCTCATCGTCGAAGTTGACTCGGCACATTCGCTCACGCGGCTGTGCCTCTACCTGCTCGGGGCGGAACTGAGCATTCACTTCGCCTATCCGCTGATGCTGACGCGCGGCGGCTGCCCGATGATCGCCCTGGCGGTCGATGACCAGATGCTGGCAGGCCAGATTCTGCGCGGCAAGAACTTCCGCCTCCTCGGCGAAGCCGACCTGCCCGGGCCGTGTATGGGCGGGTGAGCGAATGCCACGGCTCAAGCGGCAGAACCGGGCGATGCGCCGGGCCATGACACACGTCGCTTCTCCGCTCTTGCCGGCACGTCGGCCTGGTGTCGGGCATTCACACCGCCATGTTGTCGATCAAGCGCACCGCGCCCACACGGCCGGCCACAAGCGCCCGGGCGCCGAAGGCCATGCTCTCAATGGGCATCAGCGTGTGCGCTTCGCGCACCACCGCGTAGTCAATCTCCACCTGATTGGCCAGCAGGATTGACCGCATCGCGCTCTCCGCTTCGGTCACGCTCGTCGCACTCCGCGCCGCCTTGAGCGCCTTGCTCAGCCCCAGCGCCCGCTTGCGCTGCGGCGGGGCGAGATAAACGTTTCGGCTGCTCAGCGCCAGTCCATCTTCATCGCGAACCGTCGGCTCGGAGTAGATCGTCACCGGCAGGCCCATCTCCGCCACCATCGCGCGGATCGTGAGCAACTGCTGATAGTCCTTCTCGCCGAACACCGCCGCGCTCGGCCGTACGAGTTCGAAAAGGCGGTGCACGACGCGGCAGACGCCGATGAAAAACTGCGGCCTGCTCCTCTCTTCCAGGCCCGGCTCACGGGCCACGGCGGGGATGATGATGTGCGGGTCGATCGGCGCTTCCGGCCCGTTCGGATACACCTCTCCGACCTCGGGCGCAAAAACGACGTCCGCACCCGCCTGCTCGCACTTCTCACAGTCCGCGTCGAACGTGCGCGGATAGCGGCTGAAGTCTTCGCCGGGCGCGAACTGCGTCGGGTTGACGAAGATCGTCACGACGACGGGCAGGCTCTGTGCATGAAGGTCGGCCTCATCGCGGGCGCGGCGGATGAGCGCGAGGTGCCCTTCGTGCAGCGCCCCCATCGTCGGTACGCACACGCCGCCGTATACCGGCTCGAGATCAACCGCGCTCCAGACGATCTCCATGGGGAATCCTAGCGATCGTGCGGAGTATTCCGCCGGCTACGCTCTCTTGCGCAGGGCGGGGTTGAGCGTGTAGGTGCCCACGAACTCCGCCTGGGCGAGGACATGGCCCTTCATGGCCTTGATCGCCTCCGGCGCTCCGAAGTCGTCAGGCACATCGAGGCGCGGCACGTCGAGGGCGAACAGGCGGAAGCGGTAGTGGTGCAGGCGCTCGTCGTTCCACGGCGGCGCCGGGCCGTCGTAGCCGCAGTAGACGCCGCCCATTTCACGATCGCCGGCGAACCAGTCCGTGTAGTTCGTCCTGCCCTGGCGCGAGCCTTTCGGCCCCGGCGGGTTGCGCTTGCCGCGCGGCGTCACGCCGTCGCTGCACTCGCCCGCCTTCACCCCCGCGCACGCCGGCGGAATGTCGATCATCACCCAGTGATAAAAGTCGCAGCGCGGCAGCGAATCCCTGACCGATCGCCCTTCCTTGTTCACATCCGTGCCGACGCTCGGCACGTCCGTGTCCACGCAGATGAGTGCAAGCGATTTCGCACCCTCAGGCACATCACTCCACGAGAGTTGCGGGTTGCGGTTGCGGCCGAGCGCGACGTGGTTCCTGGCGTCGGGGACGCAGAATGCGAACTCGTCGGGAATGGACCGGCCGGACTGGAATGAAGTGCTGGTGATCTTCATGTTTCTCTCCTTGCGTCGTCAGAACGCCGCAGCGGGCGAACCCAGGAGAGATTAACCCGCCTCGGCGCGAAGGCAAAGAGTCGCGATAGAAACAGGGTCAGGGACCCGACGAACCTGATCAAGGCCGCGTGCCGCCGGGCGGTAACGCCGTTGGTTGTTCTGCGGAACCCTTTCGTGTGGGCGCGGCCCCCGCTGCGGGCAGAGAGGGCTGACCTGGCGCAGCAGAGGTCGCGACAGGCGCGACCGCCGCACTGCTGCCGCCGCCTATTCCCGAGGGCGGTGACTCTCCGCCGCCGGGCTGGGGAGTCGTCCCCCATGGGTCTGGCGTCGCAGGTTGCGCTGGCGCCGTCGGCGCCCCGAGGCCGTGCGCGACGCCCGGTCTCGCACCGGCAGGATCCCACGCGCCGCCGTACACGCCGCGGCCGCCGCCGCTGGCCATTCCCGGAGTTGTCCAGTTGCGCCGTGTCGCGGATGCGATCGCGCTCTGCTCCAGTTGGCTCAGGATCCACTGGATCGGTTCATGGAAGCGGCCCGGCGCCTTGACGAACATGCGGCCGCCGACGACGCGCAACGCGCCGAGGTCGCCGCCGTTGACGATCCACGCGTCCGGCTCGACATACTCGATCATGAGCGATTCGAGCGTGGCGACGGCTTCCGAATAGTCATTCAGGTCTCCTGCAATCATCTCCAGCACGTTCTGCACGTCGAAGGACGCCAACACAACGTCGCGGCGATCAAAGACTTCGGACGTGGAGACCTCGAGGATTCCGTCCGCCGCGCGCCAGGCGATCGGGTTCTCGAGTTGGGAGGAAACGATCTCAAGCACCTGCGCGAGAGGTCGGGAGCCGCTGAGATTGAGCGTGATCGCCTCGTCGAGCGCGACGCCGACGTCCTCGAGGGCGCGGCGGTCGATGACCAGGTCCATGCCGGCCGTCTCCGCGAGATACTGGAGGACCAGGCCGAGCTCCTGGCCGCTGAACGCGGCGGAGACGGCCTTGTCGTCAGCAGGCGAAGCACCGCGCGTCGCGCCGGAAGCGGCCGGCGCCTGCGGATCGAAGACGGCGATGCGCGACGCGGGCGGCGGCGAGCCGCGGAACATGATCGTGGCCGCCCCGATGGTCAACGCTCCGATGCCGAGTATGGCGAGATTCATGATGGTTCTCCTCAGTCTGTGTCTGGAGGCCTGGTCAAATCGGCGGGCGAGGTCGACGACTTCGCCCAGTTCGCTTATGGCAATGCGGATCGCGTCGTGCTCCATTGTGCCGGAAATCATCAGGTCGCGCACACGCTCGCGCAGGTGCGCCTCGATCTCATCGCGGATCGCTTCGCGCTGGCGCGGCGGCACGTGCAGCAGGCGCACGAGCACCGCAAGCCAGGTGTCGATCGAATCGGGCGACTCGGCGGCTCGCGGATCTCGCTCGATGAGTGCGGTGCTCATGTCGCGGCCTCCTCGTCGGCCGGGGGCGGGAAGAACGCCTCGATCATCGACTGAAAAGCGCGGTGGGCGGTGATGCGCTGGTGCAGGCGCCGGCGTCCCCTGGCCGTGATGTGGTACCACTTGCGCTTGCGCCCCGCGCTCGACTCGCCGGCGCGCTCGCTGCGCACGGTCTCCCAGGTCGAGGTGATGAGGCGGGCGGCTTCGAGTTCATGCAGCAGCGGGTAGAGCACCCCGGCGGTGAGGCGGATGGCGTGCTCGCTCCGCGCGGCGACGCGCTTGATGATGCAGTAGCCGTAGAGCGGCTCTTCGCTGAGAACGCCGAGGACGACGAGTTCAAGCGATTCGCGTTGAGGTTTGACCGGGCCCGGCACTGCCGATCTCCAGGTTGGACGCCGCACGTTGGGTGTGGCGGAGATGAATCACGAGCGAACGCGGCGGGCCACTCGGCGACCAGGCCTCTCTTCGACCGGGCGTCTCTGCGACCGGCGCCCGCCTGCGAGCCTCCGCCGCCGTCCGGCCTATCGGTTCGCACGGTTGAACCGGCCTGTTCCAAATATATCGGCTTTCGATGTATTGTCAAGCGAGAAAGGAAAAGTTCGCTCAGAAAGGGCTGCAGCTCACTCCTCTTCGCCGGCCTCTCCGTCAAGCATGCCCTCGGGATCGCCCCAGCCGAAGACCTGGTCCGCTGGCACCTCAATCCACGGCGGCAGCAACTCGACCACCGACGATGAACGCACCGGCCAGCGCTCCTGACCCGATTGTTCATGGGTGGCGGCGACGCGCACACAGATGGCGGCGTGGAAGTTCGGCGGGATGCCGTCCAGGTCAAGGCCGTTGCCGTAGGCCGGCTCGAATCCCATTGGGAAGTAGGGTGATTCTTCTGGATTCACCGCAGCATACGCATCAGATACCGCGTCAAATACAAGTGTGTAAACCGTGCCGTTCTGCGACGTCGAGGTCGGTTCGATCTCCCACCACGGCGTCTGACGGCCGTACTGCCATTCTTGACTGATCAGTCGAGGCACATCGCTCCACATTCCCCGGCTCGTCACATCACTCAGCGGGCGCAATCCAAGGCAAAGACGAAACTCCGGATCGCCTTCGAGCGTCCAGTTCGCATGGGTCGGGATCACCGCCTCGGCATGGACTTTCAATGGGATCGTGGCCGGGGTTTCGCCTTGGATCGGCAGCACGTACTCGATTCGCGTGATGCGGATCGTCGGCATCGGGCGCTCAAACCACTTCGCCTGGCAGAATCCGTGGATGGCATCGGCCATGTCCTGGTGGTACGGGGCGTGCGTCGCGCCGGTATGAAAGTCAAAGTTGAG
>CAADHA010000023.1 GCA_900696685.1 uncultured Planctomycetota bacterium | reverse complement strand
CGGCGCCATGATCGACATCGTCGATCCGCGCCTCGCCGCAACCGCCGTCGCCGGCCCCGACGGGCGCGCGATCTTCAACGTGTTCATTCCCGCCAATGTGTTGGGCCTCTACGTCCTCCAGGCCGTCGATCACCGCTCATGCGAAGTCTCCCCCCCGGCGTGGGCGCTGCTCAAGACGGAGAACTGAGAGCCGCGGCACATTCTGCCGCGCGTCGTGTGGCTCACAACGGCGATTTGCCGAGGGCAGAGGCGGGAGGACCGCATATCGTTGCATGATGATCCCGCCAGTGGTGTGAGGCGGCGGGCATCCTGTACCTTGAGATGCGACGATCGACCCGCGTCATTCCGGCGGCAGGAGTTGCAGCGGCAGCGCTGGCCGCCATCACCGCTTGCCTCGCCCAGGGCCGCCCCGATCCGCCCATCGTTGCCGCGGAGAACCTCACCGACCGCGAAATCCAGTGGGCGATCGAGGCGATCCGCGATGGTCTTTACGCACGCCAGAACAACGCCGGAACGTGGGAGAGCCTCTCCAACGACCCGGCGATGGCGATCCTCAACACGCACATCACGGGCCAGACCACCATTGCCGTCCTCGCCCTGCTCGCCTCGGGGCAGAGTTACCAGGAGCCTCGTCTCCAGCCCGCGATCGACTTCCTCCGCGCCCAGAAACCCGATTACACCTACGTCCGCTCGCTGCGGGCGCACATCTGGGCGCTGCTTCCCGAGCGTTTCGGCCCGCTCCTGGCCGACGACCGCGACTGGCTGCTGCGCTCCTACGGATTCTCCTCGGGTTCGTGGGCCTACACGAGCATCCCGATGGAGTCGGGCTATGACAACTCGCTGACGCAGTACGGCGTGCTGGGCCTGTGGGAGGCGGCCAAGCGCAACCACGAGATCCCCAAGCGCCTCTGGCAGCGCGTCGAGGATCACTACCTGCGCACGCAACTGGCCGGCGGCGGATGGAACTACCGGCCGCAGTTCGGCGAGGCGCGCGGGTCAATGACGGCCGCGGGCCTGACCTGCCTGTTCATCACGCAGGACTTCCTTCACGCCGACGAGTATCTCAAGCCCGGCGTGCGCGACACGGACCCGCAGAAGGCCATGGCGCGCGGCATCGAATGGTTCGGACAGAACTTCGCCGTCGATCGGCATCCCGGTCTCAACCCCGACTCGGACCAGACGTACTTGTTCTATTACCTCTACGGCGTGGAGCGAGTCGGGCTGGCGAGCGGGTACAAGCGCTTCGGCCGGCACGACTGGTTCCGCGCAGGCGCCGCCGAGATCATCAACCGCCTGTGCGACGGCGTGACCGATCCGGAAACGGGGGCGCTGACCGGCTTCACGCCCAAGGCGCGCATCCGCACCACGGGCAGTGTCGAAAGCCCCATCGTCCAGTTGGCCTTCGGGCTGATGTTTCTGGCGCACGGCCGCGTGCCGATCGTCGTGAGCAAGTTGCGTGATGACGCCTTCGCGTGGAACAGCCGGCCGCGCGACGTGGCGAACCTCTCAAACTGGATCGGTCAGGAGACGGAGCAGCGGCTCAGCTGGCAGATACTCGACGTCTCGTCGCCGCTGGAGGAGTGGTTTGACGGGCCGATGGTCTACCTGGCAGGGCACGAGGCCTTCGCCTACCTCGCCGAGCACGAGGAGGAGGTGCACAGGCGCACCCGGGGGAACGACCCGCGTTTCACGACGCTGGAGCGCCTCAGGCGCTACCTCGACCTCGGCGGCCTGCTGTTGACCAATGCCGACGCGGGCAACCCGCGCTTCACCGACGCGGTGAAGGCGCTGGGGCGAGCGATGTACCCGAGTTACCAGTGGCGGCCGCTGCCGGCGGACCACTTCGTCTACACGCTCTCGGCGCCGGTGGAGCGCCCGGGCGCGCTCGAGGGCCTGAGCAACGGCGTGCGCGAGTTGATCATCCACTGCCCGCAGCGCGACGTTGGGGCGGCACTCCAGATCAACGACGTCAACCTCCGGCGCGATGACTTCGCCATGCTCAGCAACGTGTACTACTACGCCTCGGAGCGAGGCCTCACCACGCCGCGCCTCAACCGCAAGCTTCTCCTCAACGAGGAGCAGGTGATGCGCGGCTCGCCTCGCGCGAGGGAGGCGAATCTGCGGCCCGTTACCCTGGTGCGGGCCGTGCATGAAGGCAACTGGAACCCCGAGCGGGCCGCCGACGAACTGCTCGCCCTGCGCCTGCGCACTTCACGCGGCCTGGATGCAACGATCATCGACGCGCCTCTGGAGACGATTGACGACTCTTCAGCCGCGGATGCGGCGCTTCTCATCGTGCGGGGCACGGCTGAGCACAAGTTCACCGAGGTGCAGGCGCGGGCGCTGCGGGCATATGTCCGGCGCGGGGGGACGGTGCTCTTCGAGAACGTCGGCGGCACGGGCGCTTTCGGGCGCAGCGCCGAGGAGTTCGTCGAATCCTTCATGCCCGGCGCACGCTTCCGCCGCCCGGCGCGGCATCCCGTCATCACCGGCGAGGGACTTGAAGGCGGCACGGACTGCTCGAACGTTTCCTATCGTCTCTACTCCCTGGAGAAGTTCGGCGTGCGAGAGACGCGCCCGCGACTGCGGGCACTTCATGAGGATGGACGCGAAGACGATCTGCGCTTCTTCGTCAGCCGTGAAGACCTCAGCAACGCCCTGCTCGGGCAGCCGTGCTGGGGCGTGAGCGGATACACGACCGACCACGCGGCCATGCTGCTGGGCAACCTGGTCGAATACGGAATGAAGCGGCGCGCCGGCGGGCGATCGGACGATGGGGACTGACCGCGCTCTCGATCAAGCGGTCGCGGCGCGCGGCGAGAGCCCCGACGCCAGTTCGCGCACGAACAACTCGATCGCCTCAACTCTCTGCGCCGCGGGCGCATCGCGCATCGAGGCGAGCCGCTGCACGATCGCGCTGCCCACGATCGCGGCGTCGGCGTGTTGCGTTACGGCGCGAACGGCCGCGGGCGAGCCGATACCGAAGCCGCACGCGATCGGCAGGTCCGTCGCCTCGCGCAGCGCTCTTACGCGCGACTCGATCTCGGGCGCCTCCTCGCGCACGCCCGTGATGCCGGTGCGGGCGAGCAGGTAGACAAACCCGGTGGAAGCACGGGCGATCGCCGCGGCCCGCGCGGGCGGCGTGGTCGGGGCGATCAGCAGAGAGCACGCCAGGCCGGCGCGGGCGGCCAGGTCTCGCGCCTGGCCCGACTCTTCAAGCGGCAGGTCGGGGAAGATCAGGCCGTCGAACCCGCACTCGGCGCAGGCTTCGATGAATGCTGCCCCGCCGCGCCGATGAACAATCGACCAACTCACCATTGCGACCAGGCCCATTGCGGTCTGCGGCCGCACAACTCTTACCGTCTCGAGCACACGCTCGAGGCGCAGGCCGCACGCCAGCGCCTCGTGCATTGAAGACGCGATGACGGGGCCGTCGGCGATGGGGTCGGAGAAGGGGATGCCGATCTCGCAGACCGCTGCACCGGCGCGCGCCAGCGCGGGAACCAGCCGCATCGTCGTTTCCAGGTCGGGAAAGCCCGCAGTGATGAAGGGCATGAGGGCGGTGCGGCCCGCGGCGCGATGCTCGGCGAAGATGGCCTCGATGCGGCCGGCGCTCACGACTTGGTCCCCGCCGGGCCGCCGCCGATCGTGTACTTGCGCAGCGCGTGCTCGAGGTCGACGTCGTTGATGTTCGCCAGCGTGCAGAGCCAGGCGAAGACGTCGGCGAACTCCTCTTCGAGGTTGTCGCCGCGCCCCTGGCCCCGCTGCTTCTCGCCAAGGGCGCTGGCGAGTTCGCCGACTTCCTCCGCGAACCACAGGAACGTGGCAGCACTGCCGCGCGCCAGGTCCGTCGCGTAGTAGCGGTCGCGAATGATCGACTGAAACCGGCGGATGGTGAGGTCGTCGGCCATGATGGCGTGAGTGTAGGGGAAGGGACAGTGGCATCAAGGCGCCGATGCAGCGAGGGGATCATCGCGAGGCGCTTCACAGGAGCGCCCATACTTCTGCGTCCTGCACATCGAATGCTCTCTCCGGGCGACCCGCAGCACCGGGCGACCTACCGTCGCGCGGCCATCCATGCCCTTCGACGCTGAACAGCATCTCCGCCGCCCACCCGTCGTCGTCCCGCTCTGCGCCACTGCGGCGCTGGCGATCCTCATCGCCGCCGACGAGTCGATCGTCCGCTTTCACCTCTCGATCAACTGGTCGGGATCCCTCAACACCCTGGAGCACTTCGGCAGCGCATGGGGCAATTTCATCCTGACGACGGTTGCGCTGGTGATCTCGCTCCTGTCTGATCGAGTCAGCCTGCGGCACCTGATCGTGGCGCTCCCCCTCCAGGCCGTGGTCGTGCATCTGCTCAAGTGGAGCGCCGGTCGCGTCCGGCCCTGCGATGCCGCGGACGCCCTGCTCTTCGATCCCTTCTCGCCGATCCACGACTCCTGGCCCTCGGGACATGCGTCCCTGGCGTGGACGATCGCGCTTGTGTTCGTCATTCGAAGATCGCGAGCGGCCTCGATCTGGGTTGCCGCGGCGCTCTTCATCTGCTGGGCGCGGCTGCATACTGGCGCGCATTTTCCATCCGACCTCTTCGCCGGCGCAATGGTTGGATGGATCGCGGCGCGCGGCGCCGGCGACGCGGCGGCTGAGTGGATCAGCACGGGCGACCGGCAAGCGCTTTGCGCTGTCCGTGCATTGCAGTGGAGGCAGTGGGCGCTGTGGTGTGCGGCGCTGATGGCGCCGATGGTCGCCGCTCTCGCGCTGGGTTCGCGCGTGGCTCCCGTTTCGGCGGAGGCCGCACGGGCGGAAGTCGCGGCGCTGTACCGCAGTTACCTCGGTCGCGAGGCGGATGCGCCCGGCCTTGAGGCTTACGCGGCGCAGCGCATTGCCGGGCTGCCGCTTCTTGCGGTGGCGCGCGACATCCTCGACAGCGACGAGTCCCGCCGCCGGCTGGCCCTCATCGAGCCGCGCGAGCGCATCGCCGTGATCTACGACCTGCTGCTGCATCGTGCGCCGACCGCTGAGGAGGTGTCGCGGGACACGCCGCTGGTGGAGAACCTCACGCGCCGAGGAAGCGGGTTGACGCTGCTCATTCTGCGCCTGACTTGGCAGCGTGCGGCGGAGCGCTGAGCGCGTTGCCCCCGACCCGCGGCGAGCCGATCGCCACGGAGTGCGCCGCGCTCGTCTCGCAAGGCCGCCGAAGCGTCTGCGGCCGTCTGAAGGGAGGTGAGGTGTTCAGCCCGACGCGATCACCGCTGCCCGCCCCCGAAAATAGGGACGGGTGTATTTTCCGGGCCTTGAAATACAGGGGTCGGAGGCGTGGGCGGCGTGGTGCCGGGAGTTGGTCTCGAGCCGGCGCTGATCGTGTTGAGCCGCGTGACGACCTCTCGAAACTTCCGCTCAAACCGTCGCTGATCCATCGGCGCTTCCCCATCGCGCGGCATTGCGCGACAGGCAGGGAGCAAGTTGCGAGCCGCATTCACACCGCAGAAGCGATCCGATAATCGCGCGGCTGTCGAAGCGCGTGGCGGATTCGCCGCGGCAGGTCCGAGAGCCTTGCTCACATCTGTACGGGATGCGGCGGCCCTGACACACAGGTGATGCCGCAACTCAATCGATGATGCGGCGACTCAATCAAACAAGAGCATGGGCCGCTGAAGGATGATGACATCCTGGATCGGTCCGCGGGCGCCTTCATCGAGTCGGATGGTGAGGCTTGCGGCCTGACGCAGGGGCAGAATGATCTCGCGCCGCGATCGGCCGGTGCCGTCCATGTGAACCTGCAGCACGGGCGAACCATCGATGAGGAGGGTCAGGTCGAAGTCGGCCCAGTCGGCGGCGGAGCGAGGCACGACGGCGGTGGCGAAGAAGCGCGTGGCGCCGCGGGGCAGGGCCCACGTCGCCTGGATCGGCCCGCGCATCTCCAGGTCGGACAGGCCCGCGGGGCGATCGGGATCGATCACGCGAGGCGGCTCGACGACACGCAGCCACGGCGAATCGCTCCGGATCCTCGGAGTCAGTTCGACGAGAGGCATGAGGCGCTGCGCATCGAAACTGATGCCGCGCAGCATGTCCGTCTCGACGCTGCAGGCCGGCCCTCCGTCGGACAGAATGAACTGAAAGCCGGTCGGCGACCACCGGCACTGCTCGACGCGCAGCACGCTGCCGTCGGCCAGCCAGACCATCATTCCCGCGGTGCGCTCCCGGGCATTGACCAGCGCGATCGAAGCGACCTGGGGCAGGGCGATGCGCGTGGGGGCGTCCGAGCCGCTGACCTCGAACAGGACCTCGTCGCCCACGTTCACCAGCAGCCCGGCAAGTTCATCTCCGTTGGCCAGGAGGAGTCGATCCTCGGCCGCATCGGGCTCGAGTCGCAGCAGCCTTGCCTCGGGGAGAAGGCGCGCGAGGCGGATCCTTTCAAGCGGCGCCGAGAGAACTCCGATGCGATCCACCTTCCAGCCGAGTTGATCCGGATCGCGCGACGGCGACGGCGCTCCGATCCACTTCTGCCCGTCCACCAGTTCGAGCGCCCGATCTCCGGCGCTGAAGCGGGACAGGTCGCTCTCATCAACGCGCATGAGCACAAGCAGGTCGGACACCGGCCGCCGATCGACGAGGCCCGATCGCAGGCAATCCACCCAACCCTGATCGATGGAGGCAAGTTCCACGGTGTCGGCCCGCAGATCGCGGTCAATGAGAAGGAAGCGCTGCCTCGCCTGGGCAAGCGCGGACCCGGGAGAGATCGTCCATGCCGCCGTGACAAGGGCATGTGCGAGGAGGATGGGAAGTCGAGTCGTCATGAGACGCCGTTGTGGAGGAAAGGGAGTTCGTCGAATCGGCCCAGATGTGCGCCGGGGCGGAAGGATGCGTCTCACTTCTGAAAGATCGGCAGATAGCGATTGGGCATCTGGAGAACAATGAGCGCCATGGCGGTGGCGTAAGGCCCGCCGGCGTGGGGATCGCTCCAGGACCCGTTGCCGCGATCCTGGCGCGAGATGATCTCGTCGCGGGCTTCGGGCCACCAGCGCTGCCAGTGATCGCCGCCGGCGAGGTACATGGCTTGTGCCGTGTAGTAGATGCCGTAGAAGTAGTGCGCCTGCTGGCGTGTGCGTCCGGGAGGTGCGTTGTCGTGGAGATACTGGAGTCCCTTCTCCAGCGCTTCGTCCTGGTAGATGCCGGCGTAGTTGAGGCTGGCGAGTCCTGCGGCGGAGCGAGGCCAGGCCGACGCCCCCTGCACGGACATGTAGCGGAATCCGCCGTCGGGGTTCTGGCACCGCCGGACGTACTCGACCGCCTTGTCGATGGTCTCCTTGGGGACTTTGATGCCGGCGTTGCGCGCCGAGCGAAGTGCCATGATCTGACAGATGGTCACCGAAACATCTGCGTCCTCGGGAAGGGGGTTGTAGCGCCAGCCCCCTTCCGGGTTCTGACACTGGACGATGAGGCGGACAGCCTTGACGAGCGCCTCGCGGAGGCGTGAGTCGTCCTCGCCACCTCCCATGCCGTAGATCTCGCCGAGAAAGAGCGTGGCGAAGCCGTGGCCGTACATCGGTCCGTGCGACTCGCCGCCGACGATCAGCCCGGTCTCGGTGCACTGGCTGAGAACGAACTCGAGGGCCTTCTCGACGTTGCGGGCGTAGCGGCCGCGCCCGGGCACGTGGCCGTCGGACATGAACGCGAGAGCGCACAGGCCGGTGATTCCGACGTTCTTGCTGAAGCGCGTATCAGGGCCGAATGATCCATCGGCATTCTGCTGCGCCGCGAGGTACTCGAGTCCGAGGCGGACGGACTCGTAGAGGCGCTCGTTCATCTCCGGTTCGAGCCGGAGAGGCGCCGATCGCGTCGTGGCCGGAGACGGGGGCGGCGCCTGAGCCAGGCTGGTCGCGCCGGCGGCTCCAAGCAGCATGACCAGCGCTGCGGCCTTGCCGACTGCCTGTCGAGCGCGGGCGCGACGATGGATCGCGACGTCCGGACCAATTGCAGGGCGTCGGCGCATCAGGGCTGAGCCTCCTCGGCCAGGCGGCGGTAATAAATCTCCGTAAGGCGCTGATAGAGGCGGGCGGCCGCATCGGCTCGCCCCTGTCGAAGGAGGTCGCGGACGCGCGGCGGCAGGTTGCCCCATTCGCTTCCTGTTTCATCGATCGCGCCGTCGAGGTCGCGCTGCCGCAGCGGCGGACGATTGTCGACGCCCCGGCTGGCGTCCGTCCCCGGCTGCTGGTCCTGCTGCTGCTGACTCTGCCCGGGAGGCGCCTGCCGGGGGTTGGACTGCGACTGCTGCTGCTGCTGCTGTTGGCGCTGGCGCTGCGCCTGGGCGATGAGCGTGTCGAGTTTGAGCAGCGCCTCCTCCTGGTAGCGCTGCGTTCGCAGGCCGGCGTCGCGCTGATCGAGCAGAAGCGTGGCGGACCGGCCCATGCTCTCCACGGCTTCAAGAAAGAGGACAGCGATGTCCACGCCGCCCTCCTGATCGGCCTCGCCCGTAAGTTTGTCCATGATGTCCGTGGGCGGAGGCTGGGCGGCCTCGCGGTCCTTGCCGAGGCCGAGCAGTTCATCGAGCGTCGGCGGCGCATCGCGCGGCGGCGACGTCGCCTGTGCGAGAACCGTGTCCGCGCCGCATCCGATCGAAGCGGCCGCGAGCGCCAACATGATGACGGCCTGGTGTGGAGACTGATTCATGGCCGGCTCCCTCCGGGGCTCGAGTCGGGCCGCGTATCGGGCGGCACAGGTCGGCCGTCGGGCGAAATGCCCGGGCCGCCCGCACCCGGAGGCCCGCTGCCGCGCTGCTGCATCTCCTGTATGAGACGCTCGGCCAGGTCGGTCAGTTCGCGCTGCGAGCGGCCGAGTTCATCGATGCGCATGGATCGATCCGCATCATCGAGGCCCGAGCCGGTCTCGTCGAGCGAGCGCGTTGAACGGTACACGGCGTCCTGAAGGGCGCGGAGGAGTTTGAGTTGTGCGATGGGCGGGACGAGGGGCTGGGGCTGCCCGCCTCCCTGCCCGCCTCCCCCCCCCCCGCTGTTCGCGTCGGAAGGATCCTCGAACTCACGATCCGAAGGCGAATCCGCAAGCGCCAGGGCGAGGGCGAGGAAGCGGTCAGCGATGTCCTGCTGGCGCATCAGTTGGGCCGGACCGATCGTCGCCGCGCGCAGGTCTTCGATCACGGTGGCGGCCAGGGCGTCGATCTGCCGGTGGCCCGCCTCAAAGACAAAGGCCTCAGCCAGTTCCTCCGTGCGGCGGAGGAGGTCCATCGCGTCGTTGCGTATCTGCGCCTGCTGGTTGCCGAGTTGACGTGCCAGGACGCGCTGGCGGCGGTCGAGCTCGACGCCTGCAAGGGGCTCGGTTTCCGCCCGCAGCGCTGCCTGGCGCTCATGCAGATCGCGATAGGCCTGCACAAGTTCTCGCTTGCGGCGCTGCTGCTCCTGCTGCTGAAGTTGCTCCTGGAGCCTGGCGGCGACGTCGCGGGCTTCCTTGAGGCGCGCGAGGCTCTGCTCCTCGTGGTTCTGCGCGGCCTGGGCGTCAACAGGAAGAGAACGCAGCGCGGCGATGGCGAGTTCCTGCGCCGCCGCCGCCGCTTCGATGAGTCGCGCCACAGGAGCGAGATCGCGCCCGCCTTCGACGGCGAGGTCGAGGACGGCGTAGGTGTTGGTGTTGAGTTGGAGCATGGGACGGTCGAGGCCGGCCAGCGCACCCTGTGCAGCGAGGAGAGCGGCCAGTTGCGATTCCTGCCCGGCAACAAGCGCCTCGAGGGACTGGAGCAGGCTCTCGAGCTGGCGCGCGAGGCGCTCAGCCCGGGCGCGTTCCGTGGACTCCAGTTGATTGAGCATGTTCTGGAGCGTCTCCATCGCCTGCTGCTGCTGATCGGAGGCGCGCTGGCCCTGGTTCTGCTGGAGTTGCTGGGCCGCGTCGCTCATGCGCTGCTCGAGATCGCGCTGCTGGGCTTCGGCCGCGGCCTCCTGCATGGCGCGGGCGAGATCGGGGTCGGTGCTCTGCATCTGCTCGGCCCGCTCGCGCAGTTCGTCGACGAGGCGCTCGCCGCGCCGGGCCAGTTCTTCCTGGCGCCGGGAGAGTTCCTCGAGCGACCGGCGCTGCTCCTCTGTCAGTTGCGATGGATCCAACCCCCGCGTGCGGTCCGTCGCCTGCCGCGCCTCTCGCTCAAGATTCTGCTGGTCGGTGAGGAGTTGCTCGACCTGTCGGCGCATGACCCACGAGTCCTGGCCGCGATCGAGCAGTTCAATGAGGTCGGCGAGTTCTTCCGAGACAGTGCGCTGCGACTGGGCGCGCTCCTGCTCGCGCCGGGCGGCGTCATCGTCGCTCTCTGCGGGCTGCTGCTGCTGCGCCTTCGCCAGCGACTCCGAGGCAGCGTTGGACGCCTGTCCCGCGGCGTCGAGCCGCTCCTGCGCCTCCGCCAGGAGGTCATTCAGTTCCCGGTCCCCGAGCCGGTTGTCGCGGATGCGATCGGCGATCTGGCCGAGCGACTCGCCCTGCCGGTCGATCTGCTGGCCGATGCGCGACTGGTCGCGGAGGTCGCCCGCGCGCGTCTGGCCGCGTTCGAGGCGCTGCATCAGGTCGCGCTGCTCCTGCTCGATGCGGATGGCGCTGTCGCGGATCGCCGAGAGATTCTGGTACACCTGCTCGACGAACTCGGCGTCGGTGATGATCCTCAGGCGGCGGGGCGTCGAGACGGCCCGCGCATGCGACTTCCCATCGAGGACGAACGTGTCCTGCGCGGCGGCGAAAATCGTCACCGTGTCGCCCGGCTTGACGTTCAACATGGTCAGGTCGAGCGTCTCGGTCAGTTGCTCAAGCGCGCCCGAGCCGCTCAAGGCGGCGATCGGCCGCGGATGCTGCTCTTCGTTCACGAATGCTTCAAGGACGAGCGAATCGACAAGCACATCGTCGCGGGCTTCGGCCTTGAGGTTCACGTAGGCGCGCGGAAGGCAGGTGCGGTCCGCGGCCGGGTCGATGATGGACGCGGCGGGCGGGGCATCCTCGCGCGCTTCGATCCGGTAGGCGACGTCGTCCGCCCCGGTCAGGCCGTGCTCATCGACAGGCATGGGAGCCAGGCGCGTCGTGGCGTCGAGGGTCCAGTCAATGGTCCAGGACGCCGCACGGCCTTCATCATCCGCATCGGCGCTGAGTACGGCATCATCCCCGGTCTCTTCGGATGAGTCTTCCGCCTGCCAGCCCAGCAGCGACCGCCACTGCTGCGACTGAAGATCAACGGGCAGGGGCTTGTTGAATGTGAGGGTGAGGCGCGCCTTGCCGCCTGCCAGGGCCGGCGGTGTGAAGACGGCCCGCTCATCGGTGCCGGGTCCGAGGTCGGCCGTCTGCATTCCCATGATCCGCGCCGCGTAAGCCGGCGGCGTGAGGGTGAGGTGGGCGCGCTCGACGCGCGGCGGCGGCACGAGCGCAATCGTCTGCACCGGCGTCTCGTCGTCCTGCGACGAGAAGCGGAGATCGATGCGATCGGCGTCCGGCTCGATGAGCCGCTCGAAGAGGCCGCCTCGCTGCTGAGTCAGGATGACCTGCTGCCAGGGTGCGGCGTCGCCGTTGCGCCAGAGGCGGTAGTGGGCGTAAATGCGCATGTCTTCGCTGAGGCCGCGCGTCACGCGGGCCTGGAGCGGCAGCGCGCGGCCGCGCGGATGGACGGCCATCTGCATGGCGGACTCAATGCCGGTGCGCTTGAGCCAGCGTGCTTCGCCCAAGGGGTTGAGCCAGCGCTGGACGGCAATGGAGGCCGAGCCGGGCATGGTGACGCAGAGCGTGGCGACGAGACCCGCGGCCAGCGCCAGAACGCCGAGGTCGTTGCGCGTCCGCCGACGGGAGACCAGGGCGCGAAGGTTCTCGCGGCCCGCCCGCTGCTGCGCCTCGGCGACGGCCTGAGCCGCGAGTGCGGAACGGGCCGGCTCGTTGCCGAGCGCGAAGTCCACGCCGGACGCCAGGTGCCCCTGAAGGCCCGGCAGCGCCTTCTCGAAGCGCAGCGCCAGGTCGGTGAGCGTCGGGCGGAAACGGACGGCCGGCCAGACCCAGCGTCCGGTTGCGGCAAGCACGCCGGCGATCATGGCAAGATCCAGCGCCAGCCGCGCCTGACCCGGCAGGCGGAAGAAATAGTCGATAAGCACCAGCAGCAGCGCCATGCCGATCGCAGACGCGCTGAGCAGGGAGACCCGCTGTGCGAGCAGCATGAGGCGGCTCACGCGGCGGATGGATTCAATCTCCCTGAGCACATCACGCATCGTCGCGGCTCCGGTGGTCCGTTCAATGGTACGGTCGGCAGCGGTCCCGCTCCCGCTCTCCGATCCGCATGCCTCGGCGAGCGGTTGCAGTCGAGGCGCGACGAACTGCTGCCCAGGACGTCGGCCCGAAAGGACTCTCCCTATATCGACCGTTGCGGGCGTCGTCGCACGAGACGGAAGCGTCAAATCCAGCACGTCCGTTCCACATTGACGCCCGGCGCCGCCGATACCGCCGTGATATTCCGCCCGGCAGGTCCGATTCCCGACCTTGCCGCCGCATCGACTTCACGATAGCGTACTGACCGTGGCTGCCCGCCTTGACGCGGCGGCTTGTTCGATCCAGGGAAGCGAGCGCGGCTGCGTGCTCCCGGCGGGCCGCGTCCACGCACAGCAAAGGAACCATCGCAATGAGGAGAGAAGCAAATCAGCCCCTCGGGGCGACGACGTGTGTACTTTTCATGGGTGCCGCTCTGCTCGCGCTGTCCGCGCGACCGGCGTCGGCTCAATGGCGCAACGTCTGGCTCACACAGACCGACGGCGGACAGAGCCTCACGGAAATCGACTTCGATCTCGAGATCGACAGCCAGGGCAACATCGTGACGGTCGGCTCTGTCGTCGATCCTTCGACGGGCTATGACCTGCTTGTGCGCAAGTACGACCGCACCGGCAAATTGCTCTGGTCGCGGACGTGGGACGGCGGAAGCGGCGGCGACGAGTCCTTCGGGACGATCCTCTTCGACTCCGCGGACAACATCATCACCAGCGGCACGGCCGTCAACGCGAGCGGCAACACCGACATCGTGACGATCAAGTACAGCCCAGGCGGCCAACTGCTCTGGGCGAGATACTACGACGGGCCGTTCGGAGGCATCGACGAGTCCTACGGCTGGCCCGGCGTCGGCCTCGACGCTTCGGGCAACATCTATGCCTGCGGGTATTCCCAGGCCGCCGACGGGGTCTACGAGTTCGTCACGATCAAGTACGGTGCATCCGGAAACCAGTCCTGGGCGCAGCGCTGGCGCGGGCCGAACCAGGCCTATCCCCACGCCTACGGCTACTCGATCAAGATCGCGCCGGGCGGAAGCGTGTACGTCTCAGGCACGGCGCGGAACCTGGCGGGCAACGCGGACTATGTGCTGCTCAAGTATGACGCCAGCGGCAACCCGGTCTGGCAGCGCCTCTTCGACGGCATGCACCACGGGTCTGATGATGCCTACACCCTGGTCATCGACGCCGCGGAGAACATCTTCGTCACCGGCATCTCGGAATCCCAGTACCTCAACAACGACGTCGAGTACTGCGTGATCAAGTACACGCCGGACGGCACGCTCCAATGGGAAGGCCGATACGGCGGGAACTACGGATTCCACTACGGCTGGATCGCCGAAGCCGACGGCGCCGGCGGCGTCTACGTCAGCGGCGCTTCCATGACATCCGGCGGGGAATACGACATCGTTACGGTGCGTTTCGCCTCCAACGGCTCGCTCGCCTGGGCGCAGCGATTCCGCGATCCGAGGTGGTTCGGCGACGACTGGGCCTACGACCTGGAAATCGACCCTGACGGCAATCTCCTTGTCGCCGGCTACGGCTGGAACGGCTTCGGCGAAGGAGACAATGCCTATCTCGTCAAGTATTCACCGAACGGACAACTTCTCGACTCGGTGATCTACGACTCGCCCGTCCACGGTGACGACCGCTGGTTCGCCGTCAACGTCGATGACGCAGGGCGCGTCGTTGTCGCCGGCTACTCGCTGGGCCTGGGTACCGGCACGGACTCGAGGGTGGCCAAGTTCACGACGGCTCCGGCGCCCGCGCTGTCAATATCTCCTGATCCGCTCCAGCCGGGGCGGCACGCGACGTTCACGCTGACCAACATGGAGCCGCAATCGCCCTGCTTCCTCGCGTACAGCGTGCAGGGACCGGGCAATGTCTACGTGCCGATGCTCAACGTCACAATCGGCCTGCGCAGTCCGCAGCAGGCGGGAGGCATCGTCCAGAGCGACGCCAACGGCACGGCATCATGGAATCCGCGCATTCCCGCCAACGCCTCGGGAGTGAACGTCTGGTTCCAGGGTGCGCAGTATAATCAGGTCAGCAACGTGGTCGCCACGCGGGTCGAGTAACCACCCGCGCCGGGGACATGCGAACGGCAACCGGCAGCAGCCCGCAGCCATCCGTGCGGGCTGCTTCTTTTGCAGAGTGGCGGCTGCGCGCGGCAGGCCACGTATCATCATGTTCACCGCAACGCCGACCGCGCGGCGCGTCAAGGACTGATCGAATGGCGATGAGATCAACTGATCCGACAGAACAGCGACGAGATGAAGCAACCTGCGACGTCAAACGCCGACCGGGCGGGCGCCAGCACCAGGTCTTCGCCGCGACCCTGTGCGTGCTCGGGGCGGGTTGGGCGTGCGCCTTCGCTCAGCCGCCCGCGCCGGTTGCCGTAGACGCGATCCGCATGGAGTCGGTGACGCGGATGCACCGCATCACGGGCGAGATCGCCCCCCGCCGCCGCGCCACGGTCGCGACGGAGGAAGCCGGCCTGGTGCTCGTGGTCCCCTTTGACGCGGGCGAACGTATCGCCGCGGGCGACATCCTTGCCGAACTCGATGCCGACATTCTCCAACTCACGCTCCGCGAACAGGAAGCGGAACTGGCCCAGGCGAAGGCGATCGTCGAGGAGCGCCGCACTCTTGCCGAATGGGCGCAGCGCGACCTTGAATCTCTCGAAGACCTCCTCCGGCAGGGGGCCGCCAAGACCAAGGAAGTTGAAGACAAGCGGAGCGAAATGCTCGCCGCACGCGCGTCCCAGCGCCAGGCGGAAGAGGCGGCCGCGCTCGCCGGCGTGCGCATGGAACTCATCAAGCGCCGCCTGCGCAACAAGACGATCCGCGCGCCCTTCGACGGCGTGGTGATCGTCAAGAGTGCAGAAGTGGGCCAGTGGGTTCCCATCGGCGGGTCGATCTGCGAGATCATCGAGATTGACGCGGTGGACGCGGTCCTCGACGTGCCCGAGTGGCTCGTGGGGCAGTTGCAGGTCGGCATGTCGCTGGAGATTCTTCCTGCCGCGTTCGACGAGACCGTTCAGGGGTCCATCCGGACAATCGTGCCGCAGAGCGAAGGCCGCGCGCGAACCTATCCCGTGAAGGTCGGCATTGAGAATCCGCAGCATCGCCTCATGCCGGGCATGGCGCTCAAGGGCTGGGTGCCCTCCCGCGAGTTCGATGAGGCGATCACGGTGCACCGCGACGCAGTGCTCACGTCCCCCACCGGGCCGTACGTGTACGCCGTGCGCGACGGAGCGGCGATGCCCGTCAACATCGAGATCCGGTCAAGTGCGGGGGTGAAGCGATTCGTGATCTCCGGCCCGCTCTCGCCGGGCGACCGCGTCGTCATCGAGGGCAACGAGAAACTCTACCCCACGGCCCGGGTGAACATCGTTCGTGACGAGACGCCTGCAAGCGGGGATGCGGGGGCGGCGGGCCGCGGTCCGTGAAGTTTCGACGAACGCGGCGCAGCAGGCCGCAGTAAGGACCCCGGCCGGAGCGCCGCGCCTCGCGCTCCTCCTGGACTGAGCCATGGACCTGATCCGCACGAGTATCGACAAGCCGGTCGCCGTCATCGTCGGCGTGGTGCTCACGCTTCTGCTGGGCATCCTGGCGATCAGCGCGATCCCGGTGCAACTGACGCCCAACGTCGATACGACGGTGGTGACGATCACGACGACCTGGGAGGGGGCCAGTCCGCAGGAGGTCGAGCAGGACATCATCGAGAAGCAGGAGGACAAACTCAAGGGCCTGGCCAACCTGCGCAAGATGACCAGCCAGAGCCGCGAGGGAAGCGGCCAGATCACACTCGAGTTCGAAGTGGGCACGGACAAGGACGCGGCGCTGCGCGAGTCGTCGGACAAACTGCGCGAAGTGCCGAGTTATCCGGATGGCGTCGATGAGCCGGTGATCGAGGCCTCGGACCCCATGAACCGCGACTACATCGCGTGGATCATTTTTGAGACCGACGATTCCGGCTTTGACATCCGCACGCTGCAGGACTTCGCCGAGGACAACATCAAATCGGCCTTCGAGCGCGTGCCGGGGATGTCCACGGTCAATGTGCTGGGCGGGTCGGAGCGCGAGGTGCAGGTGCGCGTCGATCCGATCCGCCTGGCACAGTACGGGCTGACGTACGGGGAACTCTTTGACGCCTTGCGGCGCGAGAACGTCGATCTCTCCGCCGGATCGATCGACGAGGGCAAGGCGAGCATCACCGTGCGCACCGTCGGCCGCTACCGCACGCCGGAAGACGTCGAGCGGACGATCATCGCGCGTGAAGCGGGCGGGCCGATCCTCGTACGCGACGTGGCGGAAGTCGTGATGACCTACAAGAAGCCGGCGTCGTTTGTGCGATCCAAGGGCAAGACCGTGATCGCCATCAACGCGCAGCGTGAACTCGGATCCAACGTGATCGAAGTCATGGCAGGGCTGCGCAGCGTGATCGCCGACCTCAACCGCCCGGGAAGCATCCTCGACACGCAGACGCAGCGCCTCGGCCTCAAGTCCCCGTTGCGCCTTCGACAGGTCTATGACCAGACGATCTACATCGACCAGGCGATCGGCCTGGTGCGAAGCAACATCTACATCGGCGGCGCGATCGCCGTCGTGACCCTCCTGCTGTTCCTTCGCTCGATTCGCTCGGTGGGGATCGTGGCGCTTGCGATTCCCATCTCCGTCGTTGGGACGTTCGTGGCGATGGTGGCGATGGGGCGCAACCTGAATGTGATCAGCCTCGCCGGCCTCGCCTTCGCCGTCGGAATGGTCGTGGACAATTCGATCGTCGTGCTGGAGAACATCTACCGGCACATCGAGTTGGGCGCCACGCCTCGCCAGGCGGCCTACCGCGCGCCGCGCGAGGTCTGGGGCGCCATCCTCGCCTCCACGCTCACCACCATCGTCGTCTTCGTCCCCGTCCTGTTCATTCAGGAGGACGCGGGTCAACTGTTCCGCGACATCGTGCTGGCGATCTGCGCGGCCGTCGCCCTCAGCCTGGTCGTTTCCGTCACCGTCGTGCCGTGCGCCGCGGCGATCTGGCTCTCGCTCGGCTCGGGCATGGCCAGGCGGCGGAACACCGCGTCCAGGGCGCCCGCCGCGGACGAACCGCGCGGCCTGAGCGGAGCACTCGGGCGGCTCATCTACGCCCTGTGCGGCAGCATCCTCGCCCGCGTAGCCATCGTCTTGTTCTTCGCGATCGGCTCCATCTGGGGCTCCTTCCTTCTCATGCCTCCCACCGACTACCTGCCCAAGGGAAATCGAAACCTGATCTTCGGCATTCTCGTCCCTCCGCCGGGTTACAACCTCGACAAGCAACTCGAACTCGGCCAGCGCGTCGAGGCGGAGATCCGCCCCTTCTGGGAGGCAGGCGACCTGCGTGAAGATCGGCAGGCATACCAGCGGGCTGTCGAGAACCTGCCCGTCGTTCCCACATTCAACTGGGCGGCGATGCAGCCTGGCCCGCCCGTTCGCCCCCCCACCATCGCCAACTACTTCTTCGTGTCTGCGCGCGGGTTCATGTTCCACGGCGGCATCAGCGATGATGACAAGCGCATCGTCGATCTCGCCACGCTCTTCAACCACGCCACACGCGCCGAGAACCTGCCCGGCGTGACCGGCTTCGCCTTTCAGGCCCCGCTCTTCCGCCTTTCAGGCTCGAGCGGGTCGTCGATCGACCTCGAGTTCGCGGGCGACGATATCGAGCAGGTGAACGCGGCGGCGGGCCTTGCGTTCAATCTCCTCTCGCAGGAGTTCGGGTTCGGCAAGGTTCAGACGCAGCCGGGCAACTTCCAGATCCCCGCGCCGCAGGTGAACATCGTGGTCGACCGCCTGCGAGCCGCGGATCTCGGGCTTTCGACGCGCGACATCGGCCTGGCGGTCCGCGCCTTGGGGGACGGAGCCATTGTCGGCGAGTTCCGCATCGGCGGCGAATCCATCGACCTCAAGGTGGTGGATCGCACGGCGATCCGCGAGGAGCGCTGGCTTGAGCGCGATGTGAACGCGCTGGCCGACATCCCCATCGCCACACCCGGCAGGCAGATCGTCCCGCTTCTTTCCGTCGCCGGGCTGGTGCGCACGACCGCCCCGCAGCAGATCAACCACGTCGAGCGGCAGAGGGCCGTCTCGCTCGAAGTAACGCCCGACAAGGATGTGCCGCTCGGCGAGGCGATGGCGAAGATCAACGAGATCGTCGAAGGCCTCCGCCAGCAGGGCCGCATTCCAGAGACCGTTCACACCGATCTTGCCGGATCGGCCGACAAACTGACCGCGGTGCGCGAGGCGCTCCTCGGCGACGGCACGCTCATGGGCCTGCTCAGCAGCCGCTTCTTCCTCGCGCTGCTTATCAACTACCTGCTCATGTGCGTCCTGTTCGAGTCGTTCCTGTATCCGCTCGTGATTCTCTTCAGCGTGCCCCTGGCGACGTTCGGCGGGTTCCTCGGCCTGCGCATCGTTCACACCTGGACTGCGGCCGACCCCTACATGCCGACGCAGAACCTCGACATCCTCACCATGCTCGGGTTCGTCATCCTGCTGGGCACTGTGGTCAACAACGCGATCCTCATCGTGCACCAGGCGCTGAACTTCATGAAGGGCCGGGGCGAGAGCGCCGATCACGTCGTTGCGCAACTCCCGCCTCGCAAGGCCATTGCCGAGTCCGTCCGCACCCGCCTGCGCCCGATCATGATGACGGCGATGACGACCGTAGGCGGGACGATCCCGCTCGTGGTCATGCCCGGCAGCGGTTCGGAGTTGTACCGCGGCCTGGGGAGCGTCGTGATGGGCGGCCTGCTGATGAGCACCTTCTTCACGCTCGTGCTTGTGCCGCTGCTCTTCAGCCTTGTGCTCGACGCGCGTGAGGTGGTGCGGCGTCTTGTGGAGGCGGCGCTGAGCCGGCCGCGCCATGCGCGGCCGCTCGTGGAGGAGCCGGCGCGCCCCGTCGGCGGGTCGGTGAAACGCGTTTCCGCGGCGGCGGCTTCCCCCGACGGCGTCGCGGCCGCCTCCTCCAAATCCGTCACGCAGCCGGAGCGGGACAGATCCGCAGGCGAGACGACGCCCGCGACAGTTGCCTCCCCGCGCAAGTAGCGAATCTCAATCCGCCAGAACGACGACGTCCGCCGGGTCCACGTGCAGGCGCAGGCTCTGTCCTCGCATTCTGTCGCGCGGGTTGGCTTCGAGGACGTGGATCGTAACGTCGCCGTCGAGTTCGACTTCATGGCGACCGGCCTCGCCGTGGTAAGCGGTGTCGATGAGCCGGCCGTTCCACGTGTTGACGGCCGGTGCGACCGCGCTGCCGTCGCCTTCGATCCGCCACGCTTCGGGCCGGATCGAGCAGGTGAGGTTGCCGCTGCGGGGCGTGTCCTCGCGCAGGCCTCGGGCGCGCACCTCGCCCATGGGGGCGTGGAGGACGAGTTCGCCCGCCTCCGCCCCCTTGACCTCGGCGCTGATGAAGTTCGTCTCGCCGAGGAAGTCGGCGACGAAGCGGTTCTCGGGCCTCTGGTAGACGTCGCGCGGGCGGCCGACCTGCACGATCCGCCCCTCGCGCATCACCGCGAGGCGGTCCGCCATCGAGAGGGCCTCGGTCTGGTCGTGCGTCACGCAGACCGAGGTGATCGCCGCTTCGCTGCACAGGCGGCGAATCTCGGCTCGCATTTCCGAACGCAGGCGCGCATCAAGGTTGGAGAGCGGCTCATCGAGGAGCAGAACACGGGGTTCGATGACCAGCGCCCGCGCCAGGGCCACGCGCTGCTGCTGCCCGCCCGACAACTGGTTCGGCCGACGCCGCGCGTAGTCCTGCATGCGCACCGCCTTGAGCGCCGCGGCGGTGCGATCGTGGCGCTCGGCGGCGCTGAGCCGCCTGACCTTGAGCCCGAAGTCGACGTTCTCCGCCACGGTCATGTGCGGCCAGAGCGCATAGTTCTGGAAGACCATGCCCGTGCGGCGCTTTTCCGGAGGCAGGCGGGTCACGTCCTCGTCGCCGATCACGATGCGGCCCGCCTCCGGCGCCTCGAATCCTGCGATGATTCGAAGGAGCGTCGTCTTGCCGCAACCCGACGGGCCGAGAAGAAAGAAGAGTTCACCGTCCCGGACTTCCAGCGTTACCGAGTCGACCGCGACGGTCGATCCGAAGGCCTTCCGCACTCCCTTGAGGGTAATGCCCGCCATGGTGCGGCGATGGTAGCGCGGCAGCCCCGGCAGCGCGGAGAGGCCGCGTGGGGACAGGCGCAGCGCGCCGCGCCGATCGACCTGTGCTTCCGGCGCATCGTTCGCTGCGCGTCGGCCGGTTTTCCCCGTCGCAGCGTACCATTGCCTGCGCATGTCCGAGGCGACCTCACGCATTCCAGAACTGCTGCGCAAGGCCCGCACCCTGCCGGCCGTGCCCGGCGTCTACCTCATGAAGGACGAGAAGGGGCGGGTCCTCTACATCGGCAAAGCCTCACGCCTGTGCGATCGGGTCAGTTCCTACTTCATACCCTCGACCGACCTCGGCCCGCGCAAGCAGCCGATGCTCGACCTCGTGGCCGATTTCGACACGATCGAGTGCGAAGGCGAATGGGAAGCGCTGCTGGCCGAGAACCGGCTCATCAAGGACCTGCATCCGCGCTTCAACGCCTTCCTCACGGACGACAAGACGTTCCCCTACCTCGCCGTCTCGCTGCGCGACGACTTCCCGGGCGTGTTCATCACGCGCAATCCCGCGGACCCGAAACTCAGGGGGGCGAAGTTCTATGGCCCGTTCACTTCGGGCTACGCGCTCCAGGACGCGGTGAAGATGCTCCAGCAGGTCTTCAAGTACCGCACCTGCTCGCTGGACATCGTCGCAGACGATCCGCGCAACAACTCGTTCCGCCCGTGCCTCCTGTACACGATCGGCCAGTGTACCGCTCCATGCGCCAACAGGATCGGCAAGGAGGCGTACCGCGAGGACATCCGCCGCTTCATGCGCTTTCTCGAATCGAAGCGCTCGGCGATGCTGCGCGAACTGCGCGAGGAGATGGAAGCGGCGAGCGCGAATCTCGAGTTCGAGCGCGCGGCCGTCCTGCGCGACCAGGTCCGCGCCATCGAGAAACTCGACGACCGCGGCCGCATCACCGACGGCTGGCAGCCCGAGGCCGAACTCATGGTCGGCATCGACGGGCAGCGCAGCGTTGCCAGCCTGCGCCGCACGCTCAAACTCGACAGCCCCATCCGCTGCATCGAAGGCATCGACATCGCGCACCTCCAGGGCGGTGAGACGGTCGGGTCGAAGGTCTGCTTCGTGGACGGGCGGCCCTTCAAGGAGGAGTACCGCCGCTACAAAGTCCGCAGCGTGGACAACGACGACTACATGGCGATCCGCGAAGTCGTCTCGCGCCGCTACCGCGACGCCGGCGATGGACACGAACTCTACCCGGACGTGATTCTGATCGACGGCGGACTCGGGCAACTGCATGCCGCGCTCGAAGCCTTCGACACGCTCGACCTCAAGCCGCCGATGGTCATTTCGCTGGCCAAGAAGGAGGAAGTGCTCTACGTGCAGCGGCAGAGCGAGCCGATCCGATTGGGACGCGAGAATCTCGGGCTGCGATTGTGCCAGGCGATCCGCGACGAAGCCCACCGCTTCGCGCAGCACTACCACCACGTCCTGCGGCGCAAGAAGACGCTGGGCGAAAGATGATCGCCATCGATCGATCCTGCGATGTATCGCCGCGACCCGAAGGTCCTGCGCAGGGGAGCGCTTCTGGCAATCGTCTCACTCGCGCCTGACGCGCGCGATGACGGCATAGACCAGCATGATCTCCGCGATGATCGTGATGTACAACGGCGTGTCGCTGCGCACGCCATACGACCACTCGATCATCCCGATGACAATCGCAGCGTTGAGCAGGTGCAGTCGCCGCAGCGCGGCAGGCGTCGCGGCACGGCTCCAGCGAGCGATCAGGCCCGCCGCGATCCCCGGCCAGCACGCCACGAACCACAAGAACCACGCCAGCGGCCAGGGGGCAAAGCCCTCCAGGCCCAGCAGCACTTCGTTGATGAGCAGGACCAGGCCGATGCCGCAGGCATATCCACAGAGGCTGAAGAAGATGAACCGGAGCACGGCGCATTGTTGGCGCGAAATGGCTGCGAAGTGCCTACCCTCTCATCCGTCTCCGACCCTCACAACGACGCGCCCCACGATTCGCTCGAAGACTCGCTCATCGTGAGCGTGAGAGGCAAGCGCCAACATCACCACTGAAAGCCCGCACCATGCCAGAGTATCCGCAGGTTGAAATCGAGACTGAGTTCGGCACGATCACCGTCGAACTTTGGAACGACGTCGCTCCAGGCCACGCCGCCAACTTCTTGAGGCTCGTCGATGAAGGTTTCTACAACGGCCTGACCTTCCACCGCATCATCCCCCAGTTCGTCATTCAGGGCGGCTGCCCGCGCGGCGACGGCACCGGCGGGCCCGGCTGGACCATCAAGGCCGAGTTCAACGACCGCAAGCACGAGAAGGGCGTCCTCTCCATGGCCAGGAGCAGCGATCCCAACTCGGCCGGCAGCCAATTCTTCATCTGCCTTGGCCGGGAACACTGCCGGCATCTCGATGGGCAGTACACCGCCTTCGGAACGGTCATTGACGGAATCGAAGTCGTCGATCAGATCGCCGCGACGAAAGGCTCAGGGCAGGAGGAAGGCCGCCGCGGCAAGGCGCCGCACATCAACTCGGCCAGATGCATCAGGCGCTGACTCAGAACCGGCTCGGCAGGAGGATCGTGCTCCCCGCGCGCGGGTCCGACCAGCGGCGCCACTGCGTGTGATACGTCTCGTCGTTGTCAGCGATCTCGATATTGAAGGGAACTTCGCTCCCCGGCGGGCCGATGAGGCCCAGCGGAACCTGGATGATCAGGCCGTAGCCCCGGCCCGAGTCAATCAACTCCCACGAGATTGCCGACTCCGGGTCGAGCGCGTAGCGGATCTCGCCCGGGTCCTGGCCCTCGGCGCGCTGCTCCATCGCCTGCCAGACCGGCCTCGACGCGTCTCCGCACAGTGGTTCGATCAGGTAGACTCGCGCCGATTCCGCCGTGCCCAAGCGCAACACGACCGCATCAGAAGTCGGATTGAGCACCCGTGCCGTCGGATCGTTCACTGGGAAGTAGCACGGCACGTCGTCATGGACGGCGAGCGCGACATTGAGCCGGCCGTCGTGAATCGACAGCCCGATCTCCGGATTCGGCTCAAGGCGGGCGTAGACGTCAAAGCGCCACGCACATGCCATCATGTCCATCGCGCCGAAGGGCCCGAGGGCATGGCGCATCCGCAGCGGCACGCGCGTCCGCAGCACCACGGGCACGGACCGCCCCTGAGAGTCGGTGAACGACGCGGTGAAGTTGAACTCGGGCGGCATGATCATCCGCGTCTGCGCCTCGCAACGCAACTCGACGTCGACGTCGACCGATTCCTCCGGCGCCAGAGTGAATGGCTCGATCGAGCCCCCTTGCCGGAAGGGAGTGTTCACGTCGGTCACGAAGGGATTGAACAAGTCGCGCGGCGTGCGATCAATGAGAGACCAGTCGCCGACAATGTCTGCCGCAGGCGGCGACGCTGCCAGTCCGCCCGTCACGCGGACAGGCACGTCGATCGGGTTCGTGAAGCGCAATCGCACGGCCGCGTTCACCGGACTCCGCAGGGGCTGATCGAGCACGGTCAGACACTCAATCGACTGCTCGCTGCTCTTGAGTCGAAAGGCCCGGGTCTGGTCGATGGCGCGGATGAAGTCGTCCGGCAGCGTGGCGCCGACGGCCTGGTGGTAGACCTGCGCTTCACCCGCAGGACCCAGGCGCACGAAGGTGAGATGCTGGAGTTGGCCGGCGAGGGGATGCTGGTCGATCATTCCGCCGCACGTGCCGATGATGTGGTACTCGACGTCGTCGCGGTCCGGGTCCCGCTGCATGGAGTGGAAGTGCCCCGCGATGACGATCACGCGGATGCCCCCCTTCTGCGCCCGGGCGAGCGGCTCGTGCAGGCGATCCCATCTCGAGTCGCGGTAACGCCACGCCGGCTTGTGCATCAGGACGATGATCGGCTTGCCCCGCTTGCTTGCGGCGTCGATGCGGGCCGCCGCCCACTCGATCTGGGCCTCGCTCAATAGAGGCGCGGAGACCTGCGCCTCATCCGTGTAGAGGGCGATGACCGTGGCGAAGTCAAAGGGCGCGGCGAAGTAGAGAGGCCCGAAACGCTCCCTGTATCGATCCTCGAAACGCCGGTCATCCGCAGAGCGCGAGCCGGCGATTGTGTCGTGATTGCCCGGGATCGGATAGAACGGCGATCGGAGATCGTCCACGATGCGCCGGTATGCGTCGATCTCGGCGTCGAACTGCGTCATGGATCGCGTGTAGCCCTGCACCATGTCGCCGATGGTGAACACGGCGGACGGCCCGATGCGATTGAGGTCCTCGACGGCCCGGGCGAGATAGGGCAGGCCCCAGTCGCGACCGGTCGTCCGATCCGGCAGGATCGCGAGCGTCACATCCCGGCGGGCCGACTCGGGCGCGGGCAGATCGCGTCCGGCAGTGCCCGGCTCGATGCGTCCCTGGCCGAGGGCCGACTGGATCAGAAGGCACAACAGAACCGCCGGCCGGATCGTTCGTCCGTTCATCGCGCACTCCAGAAATGCGTCACGTTGAGTTCATCGAGCAACGGTAGCGTCGCCCCGATGGCAGAGCGTGCAAGACGTGGATCAGAGACAAGCAACTCTGTCGCAGGCTCCTCGCTACTCCTCGATGAAAGCGGCGAACTTGCGGCTGCGAACCGGATGCTGGAGCTTGCGCATCGCCCTCGCCTCCACCTGCCTGACTCGCTCGCGCGTCACCTTGAATATGCGTCCCACTTCCTCGAGCGTGTAGACGTAACCGTCGCTGATGCCGAAGCGCAACTTGATGATCTCCCGCTCGCGGTAGGTAAGCGTCTTCAGAACGTGGTCGATGCGGGCGCGAAGTGCTTCGCGCGCGACGGCCTGGGCGGGCGTCGGTGTCCGTTCGTCCTCGACGAAGTCCCCCACCGTGGCCGCCGAGCGATCTCCGAGGGTGCGGTCGAGGCTCACCGGCGAACGCGCCGCGTAGACCGCCCGATGCACTTCCTCCTCGGTCAGTCCGGTGCGCACAGCCAGTTCGGTGATCGTCGGCTCGCGCCCCGTCGCCTGGAGCATCTCCTTCGCGGCGTGGCGCAGCCTGCTCACGAGATCAAGCATGTGCAGCGGGACGCGCACCGTCCGCGACGTTTCCGAGATTGAGCGAGTGATCGCCTGGCGGATCCACCACGTCGCGTACGTCGAGAACCTGTAGCCCCGGCGATACTCGTACTTATCCACGGCGCGCAGCAGGCCCGTGTTCCCCTCCTGGATCAGGTCGAGGAAAGGAAGCCCGCGGTTGCGGTAGCGCTTCGCGATGGAAATGACCAGTCTCAGGTTGGCGCAGGAGAGATCGCGTTTGGCCTGCTCATATTCCGAACAGGCGCGTTCGATGTGCCGCAGGCGGGCCGCCAGTTCGTCGGGCTCCTCCTGCACGAGGTCGCAGAGTCCATCGAGTTCCTCGCGAATGACCAGTGCATCCTCCGGGTCGTACCGCTCGGGATACTTCTCGACTCGCCGCAGTTCGGACTGGAGGTCCTGCATCTTCGTGCAGATGCTGCGAAGTTTCTTGAGCATGGGGGTGATGCGGCTCGTGCGCAACTGGCACTCTTCGAGAAGGACGGCCACGCGGCGGCGACGGGCCCGCGCCGCCTCGCGCACGCTGCGCTCCTGGGCGCGCGTCAGCCGATCGTCGCGCAGGGCGGTGAAGTCCGCCGATGCCGCCTTCAGCAGCGGACCCACCGTCTCCAGATTGGCCGCGATCCGCCGGAGCATGCGCTCCCGATGATGTTCCTCGATGGTTGAGATGCGCACCGCCCGATCAAACGCGAGATCTCCCCGGCTGACCTGCCCGAGCAGGTCGGCTGTCTGGCAGGCGGCGTAGTCCGATTCCAGCACGCGCAGGCGGAAGATCATCCGCGACGTCTCGATTCTCCTTGCCAGGCGCACCTCTTCGTCACGCGTCAGAAGCTCGATGTGCCCCATCTGCGAGAAATACAGGCGCACGGGGTCTTCGACCGAACGGCTGTCTTCGCCACTGCCCGCGGCGTCAAGCGAGGCAGGGCCATCGCCACCGGTGACTTCATCGTGCTCGAAGAATTCTGCCGTCGGCTCGCCATCCGAAGTGAGCAGGGGCCACGCCGCAACGTCGAGCCGGGCAGCCGCCTCGGCCGCATCGTCCTCTCGCGCAACTCCCGCCGAACGCGTTTCAATGTTGAGGAGTTCCGCCGCACAGGACGCGCCCGGCGGAAAGGCGCGCGGACCGCGACCGCCTCCGCGTTGACGTGAGTCCCGCTCATCGATCAACTCGATCGAGAGGCGGTCGAAGCGCGCGAGCAGTTCGCTCAGGCGGCGCACTTCCACGTATTCGTCGGGAATGCAGTCGTTGAGTTCCTCGAAACTGACCCAGCCGCGGCGGCGACCAAGATCGATCAGCGTCGCCACAGCCGGATGCATCCGGTCAACCACGGTACCTCCTCCTTCCAACCGCCCTCGACCTTCCCTTCGAATCGTCTACGGCTCGCCCGAAGCCGGCGCGATCGCTTGCCCCTTCACCGCGAGCCGAAGCGTGCGCGGTACGCGCGTCAGGCCCGACAGATTCCGCTCGGCTTCGCGATGGTGCGCCACAATCGATGCCAGGCGTGCTCGCGCCGACTCCGGATCGGCCTCGATGCCGCCGCCCTCGCTTAGCCGCTCGTAGTCCTCCCGGCTCGTGCATTCCCGAAGGGTGCTCATGGATCGCACGAGGTGTGCGATGATTTTCTCCTGATCGTCGCCGGTCTCGCAGTAGACGGTGGCCATCCATCGCGCAGCCTCGCCTGAACACTCGGCGTCAATCTCCGCCGGCACGCCCGGCCGGAGAACCCGGCCCTGAGCCGCCGCCGCCAGCACAAGGCCCACGATCGATCGCGGCAGCGGCGAGACAAACTCGGCCGACTCGATGAGTGATCGCACGGGATTGCCCGATGCGTCGACCGCCTCGAGCAGCGCGGGTTCGATGAGCAGGCAAGCGGCGATGCGCATCTCCGCCTCGACGCGGCGAGGCGCGGCCGCCGGCCCGCCGGTCTGCCCCCCCTCCGCCTCGGCGGGCGCCGAGGCCCTTTCCGCCTCCTCCATGCGGCGCCTCGGCCTCGGAATCGATCTGGCGAGCGTCTCGCAAGGCAGGTGGAGAATCTCGCCGACGCGCGACAGCACAAGGTCCCGGCGCAGCGGCGTCATGTGATGGAAGCCGAGCAGGCCGAGGCGCGACAGGAATGCCTCGATGAGCCTCTGCCGGCTCGATACGCCGGCACTCGCGGAGTTCAGTTGCGCCCGCAGTGCCGCGAAGAGGAAGTCCAGGGCATCGACCGCGTGCTCCATGCAGGCCATCCACGTGTCCAGCCCGCCTTCCTGCTCGAGAAGTTCAGCGGGATCAAGCCCGCCGGGCAGGACGGCGATGCGGACGTCGACAGGCGACTGGAAGAAGACTTCGACAGCGCGGTCGGCCGCTCTCTGACCGGCCGCGTCGCCGTCAAAGACGAGTACGACGCGATTACACAGGCGGGCGAGCATGCGCGCGTGGTCGGCAGTCAGGGCCGTGCCAAGCGTCGCGACGACGTTCTCCACGCCGCGCTGGTGGCAGGCAATGACATCGGTGTAGCCCTCGACGATCGCCGCCGTCCTGCTCTTCTGAATGGCGGTGCGGGCAAGGTGCAGGCCGTAGAGCGTGCGCGACTTCTTGAAGCGCGGGTGTTCCGGGCTGTTGAGATACTTCGGTTCGTCGTCGGGGTCGATCTTGCGGGCGCCAAAGGCGATCGGGCGCCCGTGCTCATCGTGAATCGGAAAGATGAGGCGGTTGCGGAAGCGATCGACAAAGCCATCGCCCTCTCGCCGAGGCGAGAGCAGGCCGACGGCCGCAAACGGAGCAAGGTCGAGCCCCCTGCCCGCCAGCGTCCGCGCCAGACCGTCCCAGATGTTCGGCTCGGTCGGGGCGGTGCCGAGTTCGAATCGCTCGATCATCGCGTCGCTGATGCCTCGTTTGGCGAAGATCTCTCGCGCCAAGGCGCCATGCCTTTCGTGCCGCAGCAGGAGTCGGTAGAACCCCAGCGCCTGCTGATGCGCTTCGACGATCTGCCCGGTCGAAAGGGTTTCGACCTCGTGCTCGGTTGCCTGCTCGCCTTCACCGCCGCCGCCACGTGCCGGCCGCCACGGAGTCAACTCAATCCCCGCGCGTTCGGCTAGAAACCTGAGTGCTTCGCGGAACTCGACGTGCTGGTGCAGTTGCACGAAGCGGATCGCGCTGCCTCCTGTTCCACAGGCGAAGCAGTGAAAGATGCCCTTGTGCGGGACCACGGACATTGACGGCCGCGTGTCGTCGTGAAATGGACACAGCCCCTTGTACTCGCGCCCCGCGGGGCGGAGAGTTACGTACTCGCCGATGAGACGGACAATGTCCGTGGCGTCGATCACCCGCTGCACGTCGTTGTTCCGATAGTCCGACGCCACGCCTGCTCCAGCCTCGGGCCTTGCTTCCTGATGGAACCGCGACACGGCTCCATGCGAACACGGTAGGGCGAGGTGCCACGAGCCGCACTACGAAAGCCGGCGCGGGCGCCGCCCACTTCGCTCAGAGAGGGATCACCACAACAAGGTTGCGCCGACGCGCAAAGCCGCACCGGGCGCACGAAGCCACCCTTGCGACCTGGCGTCCGAAGCGACGTTGAGTGGTTTCTGCGCGCCCTTGATTGGGCTCCAGCCTCGAAAGTGTCCACCGCTGAGCAACTGCACTAGAAATCTACACCAAACCCTCCCCGGGTCAACCAAAAGAGTGGAAATGTCAGCGCATCCGGTTCATTCCTGAGAGATTACCCACTTTCCCAGTTCGGGCACTAATCCCCGGACCCTTCTTCCCACCCCCTGCCATGGCCTTCATTCGGCAGGCGCCCTCGATCCCGCGCGGCTGCCCTCGAACCGACTGATCGGGCCCTGTGCGACTCTGCCGTCAGATTCACGCTCGAACCTGGCGCGATGATCCAGGCCGACGTGGACGCTCTGCGACCACAGGGCCTGAGCGATGAGGCGGTTCACATCGCCGTTCAGATCATTGCGTACTTCAATTGCATCAATCCGCGTGGCGGATGCGCCGGGTGTCGAACCGGAGGCGTAGAGGACGCCCTCACAGGGACAATGGCCGGAACGAAAGGCGAAGTGACAGAGGGACTGGCGCGAGGATGCAAGTTGTGGATCGCCGAACTGAATTGTCGGTGGGTCTCACCGCGCGACCGGAACTTGGACGTCCTGATCTGCCAAGGCAAAGAGTTGTCTTGAAGCCTCGCCGCAGGGCCGGATCAGGCCTTCTTTTTCTGCTGTGCGGTCCAGGTGTACTTGCGTCGAGGGGCCTTGACGATGAGCCCGGTCTTCAGACAGCGGGCCGTGATGCGCATGCGCGTCGGCCGGCCGTCCACCAGGGCCGTAACTTCCTGGAGATTGGGCTTGTAGGTGCGGCGGGTGATTGAGGTCACCTTCTTGCCGATGCCGCCGAGGTACTTTGCCTTGCCACGATAACGGATGCGATTGCCGCGGGTGGTTCGGGCGCCAGAGAGATCACAGATGCGGGGCATGGCCAAAGGCTCCATTGCAAGGTCGGCTGAGGGATGACAGGGCTTGCAGACCGCCTCAAGCCGGTCCGCCCGTCAAGAACGTGATGGTAGATTCGCCGCCGGAGCGGGTCAAAGGGCGCAGCGTCGAGGGCCATTGCTCAGGGTCGCGTCTTGCGGAGGTGCTCCGGCCTTCCAACGAAGGGCTGCTGTCAGGAACCTTCCGTACCTGAGGCCCCTGCCGGCCGCATGAAGGGAAATGGAATCACGTCGCGGATGGAGCGGTTGCCGGTCATGAGCATCATGACGCGGTCGATCCCCACGCCCAGGCCGCCGGCCGGCGGCATGCCGACGCGCAGCGCGTTGAGGAAGTCGTGGTCGAGCGTGCGGAAGGTCGCATCCTCGACGTTGGCGCCCTTGAGTTGCTCCGTGAACTTGCGCTCCTGCACGTCGGGGTCGTTGAGTTCGGTGTAGGAGTTGGCGAACTCCATGCCGGCGATGAACAGTTCCCATCGGTACGCGAGTTCGGGCCGGCTCTCGTGCGGCCTGGTGAGAGGCGAGATGGCGCTGGGGAAGTCCATGACGAACGTCGGCCGCGCGGAGTCAACGACCTGCTCGGCGAAGCGGTCGAAGAGTTCGCTCACGAGAAGCCAGTGGTCCTTGCTCGCGGCGCCTTCAAGACCGCGCTCTCTTGCCTGCGAGCGCACCACGCTCTCGTCGAACATCGACACCCCCAGGCCGCGCTCGAAGAGATCGCCGTAGGTCACGCGGTCAAACGGCCGCGCGCAACTGACCTGATGCCCGTCGAACTCGAGTAAAGGCCGGCCGTCCGTGGAGCCGGCGGCCTCCACCGCGAGTTCGTGAATCAACCCTTCGGTGAGATCGAGCATCGTCTCGTAATCGCCGAACGCCTCGTAAACCTCCATCATGGTGAACTCGGGGTTGTGGCTTCGATCGACGCCCTCATTGCGGAAGTTGCGGTTGATCTCATAGACCTTCGGCATGCCGCCCACGAGAAGGCGCTTGAGGTAGAGTTCCGGCGCAATGCGCAGGTAGACATCCATGTCGAGCGCGTTGAGGTGCGTGACGAACGGCCGCGCCGCGGCTCCGCCCGCCTGCGACTGGAGCATCGGTGTCTCGACTTCGAGATATCCCCGCTCATCCATGTAGCGCCTGATTGAACTCATCAGTTGAGATCGGCGCAGCAACGTCTGCCCCACCTCGGGATGGACGTACATGTCCACGTAGCGCTGGCGGTAACGCATCTCCGGGTCTTCGATCCCGTGAAACTTGTCCGGCGGCAGGGCAATGCTCTTGCACGCCATCTCGACGCGGCTCGCCCAGACGGTGGTTTCGCCGGTGCGCGTTTTCATGACCGGGCCTTCGACGACGATGATGTCGCCGAGGTCGGTCAGTTCGGTTATGGCGAAGCTCGTCGCATCGGCGTCCTTCTTCGAAACGGCGACCTGGAGGTCGCCGGTCATGTCGCGGATGTTGAGCCAGTGGAGTTTGCCGCCGTCCCGATGAAGCATGACGCGGCCGGCGACGCGAACGACATGACGCGCATCACCCTCGGCGCCCTCGACGAAGCGTCCTCGCGCCTCTGCCAGCGAGATCAGCCCGTCAATGCGCCGCCCGTACGGATTGACGCCGATCTCCTCACGTAGGCGGCGGACCTTGCCGCGCCGGTCGGCAACCAGTTGCTCGGCGTAGGCGGTCTCCTCAGCGCTGCTTCGCGGCGGATCGGTCATGACGGGGCAATCGTAGGGATTGCACGCTGCGGAACAAATGACGCCCATGCGCGATCACGCCGCGTCGAGGCCGCCCAGCTGCGTGCGGCAGAGCTGCTGGTAGAGCAGGCAGCGATCCAGCAGGTCGCGGTGCCGGCCGATGTCCACGATCCGCCCGCCGTCCATCACCACAATTCGGTCGGCATTGATGACCGTGCTCAGGCGGTGCGCGATGACGAGGCTCGTCCGGTCGTGGCAGAAGCGGTCAAGCACGGCATTGATCTGCGCCTCGGAGTCGGCGTCGATCATGCTCGTCGCTTCGTCGAGAATGAGGATGCGCGGGTTGCGCAGGATGGCACGCGCGATGGCGATGCGCTGCCGCTGACCGCCCGAGAGCGTGATGCCCTGCTCGCCCACGACCGTCTCGTAGCCATCCGGCTTGGCGCGGATGAACTCGTCGGCGAGCGCAGCCGCGGCAGCCGCCTCGATGCGATTCTGGTCGATCACACCGCTGCCGTAGGCGATGTTGTTGTTGATCGTGTCGTTGAAGATCACCGTCTCCTGCGTGACCACGCCGATCTGCTGGCGCAGACTCTTGAGAGAGACTTCGGCAATGTCGGTGCCGTCGATGAACAAGTGGCCGCTGTCAGGATCGAAGAGTCGAGGGATCAGGCTCAGGAGCGTGGTCTTGCCGCAGCCGTTCGGTCCCACGAAGGCGACCACCTCGCCGTAGGTGATGGTGAGGCTGACGCCGTTGATCGCGGCGTGATTGGCGTTGGGGTAGGTGAAGGTGACGTTGCGGAACTCGATGGAGCGGGAGTGGAGAGGCAGACGGCGGCGCGTGTCCCCGCGCGACTTCTCCACATTGCCTCGCAGGAGTTGAACAAGGCGGTCGGCGGCTGCCGCCGCTTCGTAAATGTCATTGGTCAACTGACTCAGCGGCCGAACCGAAGCGCCGGCGGCGCCGAGAGCGGCCAGGGCGGCGATCGCGTGCGTGCGGTCCACCGCACCCTGGAGGATGTACCAGGCGCTCACGCCGCCGAGCACCACGATGCCGATCATCGTAATCCCCTCGACCACCGGCGAAGAGAGCGCCTTGGCGCGGCGGATCGACATCTCCGCAGCCAGCAGCCGCTTGTTCGCCCGGTTGAACCGGCCGACTTCCTGGCGCTCCGCGGTATGTACCTTGACCACGCGGATGCCCTGCACCGACTGGGAGATCGTCCCGAGCATCAGGGCCGCCTGGCCAAGCGCCTTGCGGCTGGCGATCTTGATGCGCCGGCTGAAGAACCGCACAAATCCTGCAAGCACCGGCGCACCCAGAAGCGCCACGATGCTCATCTTCCAGTCCAGGACAAACGCCACGACCAGCGCCGCCGCCCCCTTGAGCAACTCGTGAACCGCCTTGCTCGTGATCGCCGTGAAGCCCTTGCTCAGTTGATTCGAGTCGCGCACGATGCGGCTGATCGAGTCCATCGTCCCCTCGGACACGATCGATCGCAGGGGAAAGTGAATGACGCGGTAGAACGCGGCCTTGCGCACGTTGGCGATCGTGCGGATGCACGCGGTCATCGCCAGAAGGGAGTGGAAGTACTTGGCGACCGCACCGATGAGCGTCAGTACGAGCACGATGCCCAGAACCACGAGCACACCCTGAAAAGCATCGCTGGGCAGGCTGTCGATCCACTCCTGCGGAACGAGGTGGTCGATGCGCGCGTTGTAACGCGCAGCCAGCTGCGGCAGCGTCTGCGTGCTGTCTCCTCCGATCATCGCATTGAGGATGATGGGGATCGTGGCGATGCCCGCCCCGAAGCACGCGGCCGAGATCAACGCCGCAATCAGCGCCAGCGCCACGGTCGTACGGTAACGGAGGATGTGCTTGGCGAACCGCCAGAAGTTCTTCATGGGCAGGCCGGCCTGACGGCTCGGCGAATCCGGTCAGTCAGGAACGGAAATCATAGGCTCGCGGCCGACCGTACTACGACTCGCTGCATTCATCGGGTACAGGCCTTATGTACGCCAGCCTGCGGTCCGTACAAGCCAGTCCGAAGGAGCGGTAGAGGCTCAGGGCAGGCCGGTTGCTTTCATCGACGGCGAGGGTGAAGCGTCTGAAATGCCGATCCGATAACCGATGCATGGCGAGAGCCATGAGTCGCCGGCCCAGACCTCGCCTGCGGAATCCCGCCCCGACCCCGAGATACGAGAGTTCGACCGACTCGCCGTCCGCCAGCGGGTTGAGCATGAGCACCGCCGCCGGCCGGCCGTCCCAGAGGATCAGCGTCCAGAGACCGGCATCCTGCACGCCGGCGCCCCGGTGATCGGCCAGGACATCATCGATGTCGCGCAGGCCGCACAAGTCCGGACAATCGAGCGTGTCCACGTAACTCTCCGTAAGCGCTGCCTTGAACAACTCCTCCCGATCGGGGCGATACTCGACCACGGCGACTTCCGTGGGCCAATCGGGCGCCGGCGACGCCTGATGCCGCCCGAGCCGACGCTCCATGTAGTGCAGCGTCGCCAGCCGCCTGTAGTTGGCCTGCTCGAAGACCCTGGCGAGCATCAACTCGTTCACCTCAAGAAGCGCCTGCGCCAGAGCGATTCGCGAGCGATCCAGCCGCTGGTGGGCGTGCTCGATCAGGCGGGCGAGGCGCGGCACATCGCCCGGGCTGCGCGGCGCGGTGACGAAGACCATGGCCGTGCGCCCGGCATTCGGCAGCGCCAGGAAGGTCGGTCCAAGGCGTCCCTGCGGGTCCTCCACCGCCCAGCACTGGTCGGCTTCCATCCCCTGGCAGCGCAGAAACGTCAGAAACCGGTCGGCAGCGGCCGGCTCCAGACCGCGCGACATGACCTCCGGGAGAGCCTCGATGAGGCGGTCCTTGGGAACCTGGATGATGTTTTCGCAGAGGAGTTCCGACATGGGATCGGGCGGCGGAAGAAGCGGGCTGAGTCGCACGACGCGGCGCGGGCCACAAGGGCAGTACAAGCACGGCCGCACGGTTGCGACCCGGCTCAGGCGAGCGCGATCTTTCCCGCTCGCCTCTGGTCCCGCGCCCAACTCAAGGGTATGCTAGCCCTGCGCCTGACTACGCAATCGATCGGAGGATCGACATGTCTCGACTCTCTTTCCCACTTCGGCTGGCGGCCGCGGCCATGCTCGCACTGACATTGATCGCGGGGCTTGAAGCCCGCTCCGCTGCTGGCGCCCCTCCTGAACCGAGCACGAAGCCGCCCCGTTGGGAGATCCAGTTTGAAGTTACGCACGATCTGCGGCTCATCCAGGTTGGGCGCGAGCATTATTGGTTCCTGACCTACCTCGTTACGAACAAGACGTCCGAGGATCAGATCTTTGTGCCCAACGCGATCCTCGCCACCGACGTCGGCGACATCCTGAAGGACGGCGAAGTGCCCTACGAGGTCACCGAACGCATCCTCAAGATGATGAAGAACCCCCTCCTCGAATCCAAGAACCAGATCATCGGCCAACTCAAGCAGGGTAAGGAAAACGCCCGCGAAGGCCTGATGGTCTGGAAGTCGGGCCGGCTTGAGGATGTCCGCGACGTGCGCCTGTTCATCGGCGGGCTGAGCAGCGACACGCAGGTGGTGAAGAACCCCGTAACCGGTGAGGATGCGGTGGTGCGCAAGCACCTCGCCCGCGAGTACGACTGCCCCGGCGACCCCCTTGCCGAGCCGGCCAGGGCCGTCCGCCTTCGCCGCAACCACTGGATCATGCGCTAGCGCCGTCCTATCCTTGCCGGCTTTTCCCGGGACTTCCGGGTTGATTCCATCGAACGGAGCATCACGTCATGGCACATAAGAAGGGACAAGGGTCGACCAAGAACGGCCGCGACTCCAACGCCCAATACCGCGGCGTCAAGGTCTATGGCGGACAGTTCGCCCGTGCCGGCACCATCATCGTCCGCCAGGTCGGCACCCCCTACAAGGCCGGCTACATGGTCAAGCGCGCCAAGGATGACACCTTGTTCGCCATGTGCGACGGCACCGTGCAGTTCCGCAACCGCACCGTGGACATCGTCCCCGCCGATGCGCGCATCCCCCGCTACACCGCCGTCGAGAAGGCCGCGACGAACTGACCGCGCTGGCTTCCGGTCAGCCGCGACGCGGTCTCCTGCCGGTTAGCCGCGACGCGGAGGCTTTGCGCAGCGGAGCGCTCCGCCTGCGGCGCGACATCCGGACGCGCCACCCCCGCGCTCCCCGATCAGAACTCCGCGACGTTGCTCACTTCGCAGGTGGTGAGGTCGAGAGCGATGAGGCACACGCGGCCGCACACGGCGCCGGGGACGTTGCCCGTGACGGCGGCGTTCCCTTCGCCGTCGGCGGTGATG
>CAADHA010000022.1 GCA_900696685.1 uncultured Planctomycetota bacterium | reverse complement strand
GTGATGCGCATCATCCACTGCTTGAGCGGGCGCTTGTAGACGGGATGGTTGCCGCGTTCGCTGCGCCCGTCGGCCGTCACCTCTTCATTCGCCAGCACGGTTCCCAGCGCCGGGCACCAGTTGACCGGCACCTCCGCCAGATACGCGAGGCGATAACTGTCAATGATCGCGCGGCGATCATCCTCGCTCAGTTGCGACCATGGGCCGGCGCACTCGGCCGGCAGCGCCCGCCGGCCGCTCTCAAACTCGTGCACGAGTTCACTGATGGGTCGTGCGCGGCCTTTGCTCCCGGCAGGGTTGATCGCCTCGGCGTCATACCACGAGTGATAGATCTGAAGAAAGATCCACTGTGTCCAGCGGTAGAACGCCACGTCCGTCGTCGAGACGGAGCGCGTCGGATCATGCGCCAGGCCCAGGCGCTTGAGTTGCGCCCGCATGGTGGCGATATTGCGCTCGGTGGTGATTCGCGGATGCACGCCGTGCTCGACGGCGAACTGCTCGGCCGGCAGGCCGAAGGCGTCGTAGCCCATGGCGTGCAGGACGCAGAAGCCCCTGGCGCGGAGGTAGCGGGCGTAGATGTCGGTGGCGATATACCCCAGCGGATGGCCGACGTGCAGCCCGACGCCGCTGGGATAGGGGAACATGTCGAGGATGTACTGCTTGGGCCGGCCCTTGAATCGCTCGAAGGCCGGCTGACCGGGGTTGGGCGTGATGAACGAGCCTCGCTCCTCCCATCGCTGCTGCCATTTCGCTTCGATGGCGTTGGCCAGGGCGGCGTCGTAGCGGGTGTTGGAAACGGTCGGGCTGGCATTCATGGATGGAGGATTCTCCGGACCGATGGGCCGCGCTGCCGCCGCGCGGGCGGCCGATGCCTCAGCCCCGTGCTCCGGGGCCGGCGTCAGGATACGCACGACCGGCCGGGGCCGCCGCGCTCTTGGGACGTTCGAGGAACATCTGCCGCGCTTCACCGGCGAGGTAGAAACTGCCTGTGATGCAGATGATGTCCTCGCGGCCGACGGCCCGGCGCGCGAGTTCGACAGCCTCGGCCAGCGTGTCCGCCGTCTGTGTCATCTTGCCGCCGTACGCCTCGAACATCTCGTCAAGACTTCCGGGATCGCAGGCTCGCGGGTTGTGACGCGTGCGGGTGAAGATGATCTTGTCGGCGGCCATGGCCAGCGCCCTGAGCATGCCGGCGATGTCCTTGTCGCGGCCGCAGCCGAAGACGACCACGAGCGAGTCGTAGCGTACGTAGACGGGAAGTGTGCGCATCAGCGCGGCGACGGAGGCGGCGTTGTGTGCGCCGTCGATGATGATCCGCGGATGGGCGCAGACCTGCTCGAAGCGGCCGTGCAGCACCGTCTCAGAGAGGCCCTCCACGACTGCGTCCTCGGCAAGCGCTTCGCCTCGCTCGCGCAGCGCGTCCACCACGCCCAGCACGACGCCGCAGTTGATCGCCTGGTGCTCGCCCCGCAGCGGAACCTGCACGTGGTCGAAGACGGTGCGCGGCGTTTCGAGGCACACGCGGTAGTGCGGCCCGTGGCGCGGAGTGGTCTCGAAGCGGCTGGTGAAGGCGAGTTCCTTTTCGAGGAAACGGATCGGCGCCGAAGCGCGCTCCGCCTCCTCGCGCAGCACGGCCTCGACCTCCTCCGTCTGGGGCGCGGCAATCACCGGCACGCCGGGCTTGAAAATCCCCGCCTTCTCGCGCGCGATCTTCGCCAGCGTGTCGCCGAGCACATCCATGTGGTCGAAACTGATCTGCGCAACGGCGCAGACATCGGGCGTGATGACGTTCGTGGCGTCGAGCCGCCCCCCGAGCCCGACTTCCAGGATGGCCACGTCCACCGCCTGCCGGGCGAAGTGAAAGAGGCCCGCCGCCGTCAGAATCTCGAAGAAGTGCAGTTGCTCGACTCCCGCCGCCTTCGCCGCCAGCGCCACCTCCACCAGCGCCCGGTGCAGGTCGCCCTCGGAAATGTCGCTGCCCCCGACGCGGATGCGCTCGCGAATGTCGATGAGGTGAGGAGACGTGAACTGGCCGACGGTGCGCCCGCACGCGGAGAGCGCGGCCGCCAGCATCGCGACGGTCGATCCCTTGCCCTTCGTGCCCGCGACATGCACAGCGTGCAGATGGTCGTGCGGATCGCCCAGTTGATGGAGGATCGCGCGTGTTCGATCGAGGCGGAAGGCCTTCTCAGGCTCGCGGATTCGATGGGAGCGCTCGAGATCGACGTGGCTGTGGAGCCACCTCAGCGCGCCGGCGTAGGTGGCGAGCAGTTCCGGATCGACAGGCGCGGGTTGGGGCGGGCGCGATTTCACCTCTCTCCCGATGGCCGGAGCGGAGCATCGTACTGCCCTGGAACAGGCGGTCAAACGCACTGATCCTGCCGTTGCTTTCAGGTGCGTCAGCGCCGTCGGCCGTAGCGGGCGATCGTCCGGTTCACCTGGCGGTACACCGCGAAGGGATGCGTCAGGCTCAGCCACAGGGCGTCGTAGCGATCGCTTCCCGCCGTGGCGAATGCCAGGCTCCCCAGGCCGAACACGCGCTCGCGGATCGTCTGGATCACGGCGATGTGCTGAATCTGCGCGAGGGGGGCGTGGAAGTAACTGCGCCTGAGGATTCCGTGCGCCGCAATGATCCGCCGATCGGTAAGGACGTAGGTCTGGTTCCACCACTCCAGGGCCTGCCAGCCGAGGCGGACGACGGCGATGGTGGCGCCAAAGAGAAAGGCGTCGTCGTCCGACCACGCCGCCTTGGGCAGCGTCATTGCCGACACATAGGCCAGGCCGAACGTGATCGCGGCGATGAGAACCAGGCTTCCCAGGGACGCGAGAAGAACATACAGCGGGCTGGGCTTGAGCCACATGACGATGATCTCCTCGTCATCCAGCAGATCCGCAGGCAGCGCAAAGCGCAGGCGGTCAATCGGCCGCCCGATCGGTTCGGCGGCCTCGCCCGTGGCGAAGGACGCGGCGCGGGGAGCGGGCGCGGCCATGCGCGCGCGCTTCGCGGAATCACCGGCGTGCGGCTGGCTCCGGGAGGTCATCGCATCGCCTCCGGCCGCAGCGTGACCAGGTCGGGTAGGTTGCGGTAGTAATCGTTGTAGTCCAGCCCGTAGCCCACGACGAACACGTCCGGTATGTCGAAACCCACGTAATCCACGTCGACTTCTTCGACGCGAGGGCGGCTCTTGCGGAGCAGCACGCACGTGCGCACCTGCGCCGCGTGATGCTCCAGCACGATCCGCCGCACCAGCGCGAGCGTCTGCCCCGTGTCGAGAATGTCATCGACGATCAGCACGTGCCGGCCGGCGAGATCGTCGGGCAACGACCCGTGGATCAGCGCGCTCTTGCTCTCCAGCGACCGTCCCGGGTAACTGCTGACAGACATTACGCCGATGCGAAGGCGCTGCGGGAGGTGGCGGATCAGGTCGGCCACGAAAACGATGCTGCCCGTCAGGATCGGAACCAGCACGATCTCTCGTGACGGCCCGCCCGTGGATTCGAGGTCATCGGCGATCGCCCGGCCCAGGGCCGTCACCCGCGACGCGATCGCTTCGCGGTCCAAGAGCACCCGATGCACGTCTTTTCGCATGGCGTGAGTCGCTTCGGGCATCCGGTATCATTGGAGGTCGGCCGGAAGAGTCGAGCGGCGGCCGTGCTGTGCACCCATGAATCGTTGCCCCACACTCCCACTCGCCTTGGCGTTCGTCGTGACGGGACTGGCTCTCGAAGCCGGATGTACCCGCCCCGGCCGGGCCCGCGATCCGGCGGATCGACCGGCTGCGGCCGCGGGAGCAGGCGAGGGCGGGGCCTTTGTCGCCTCGCTGCAACGAGGCGTCCGCCTGCACCGATGCCTTGACCGGCCGCATCGCGGCACGCTTGCCGCGACGCTGGCCCCCTTCTCAACCGATGCGCTCGGGCTTTCCGACGCCGCCCTCGAGCGCCTCAGGCGCGAGGGTCTGCGTCTGGCGGCAGTGCCCGTGGAACAGGTGCCGGGGCTGATGCGCCGCCTTGCCCATGAGCCGCGCATCGAGAGCATTCACATGGGAATCGTGCCCGAGTGGCGCGCCGCGGCGTCGGCGCCGCGCATCGACGGCTCGAAGTTCGTCCGGGTGGGCGGTGAGATTGGCGCGTTCGCCGACGGCCGCTTCCGACTCCTGCTGCGCGCCTATCCCGTGACGCTGGCAGAAGACGCCGATGAGCGTCTGAGGCTGGAGATGATGGTCCAGTTCCACCAGCCGCGGCGGGATCCGATCTCGCCCGACCCGAGCCGCGAGGAGCGCATGGGCGTGTACATTCCCACGTCGGCGTTCTCGATTGACCTCGACGGCGGGTGGGCGGTGGTCGTGACGGCTGAGAATCCGGACGTGTCGTGGCGAGGCGACCCGCCGCCGGCGGGACCGCCCCCCCCTGCTCCATCGGGTGATGGCGCTGCTGAAGAGGGCGCGCGCGACACGGCCGCAACGGCCGCAGCCGGGACGCCGCCGGCCGGCGCCGCGATGGGCCCGCAGGGCCCGCGCGTCCGCACGAGCGGCGAGGAAGCGCTCATCAGCCCGGAAGGCGACACGCGCTTCGTGCTCATCTTCGTGCCTCGCGTGAAGTGAGGCCGACGCGGCGACACGCGCAGTTCGCGCCTGGCACGCTCGACCGCGCCGCGTCGCCGCACCGCTTCGCCCGCTTCGGTCCGTACGCCCTTCGCCTATCATCGCCCACACGAGGAGGAATTGCATGGCCACAGCCAGCCCCGCCGCCGTCGAAGCCCAGGCCGCCCGCTTCCGCGGCGACTACCAGAAGGTCAAGTCGCAGGTCCAGAAGGTGATCGTCGGCCACGAGGAGATCATCGACGGCGTGCTCGTCTGCCTCTTCGTCGGCGGGCACTGCCTCCTCGAAGGCGTACCCGGCCTCGGCAAGACCCTGCTCATCCGCTCGCTCGCCCAGGCCCTGCAACTGGACTTTTCGCGTATTCAGTTCACCCCCGACCTCATGCCCGCCGACGTGACGGGGACGACCATCGTCGTCGAAAGCGAGCATGGCCGCGAGTTCCGCTTTCAGAAGGGACCGATCTTCGCGCAGATGGTCCTCGCCGACGAGATCAATCGCGCCACGCCCAAGACGCAATCCGCCCTGCTCGAGGCCATGCAGGAAAAGAGCGTGACGGTCGGCGGCGAGACGCACCTGCTCGACCAGCCGTTCTTCGTCATGGCCACCCAGAACCCCATCGAGCAGGAGGGGACCTATCCGCTGCCCGAGGCCCAACTCGACCGCTTCTTCTTCAAACTCAACGTCGGCTACTCGAAGCGCAACGAACTGGCGGAGATTCTCAATCGCACGACGCGGAGCGAGTCGCCGGAGATTCAGCCCGTGCTCGATGGACCTTCGATCCTCGAGTATCAGCGCCTGGTGCGGCAGGTGATCGTCGCGCCGCACGTGCAGGACTACGCGGTGCGCGCGGTGCTTTCAACGCATCCCAACGAGCAGTACGCGACGCCGATGGTGAACAAGTTCCTGCGTTTCGGCGCTTCGCCGCGCGCGGCGCAGGCGCTGATTCTCGCGGCGAAAGTCTTCGCGCTGCTCGACAGCCGGGCCAACGTCGCCGTCGATGACATCAAGCGCGCGGCATTGCCTGCGATGCGGCACCGCTGCCTGCTCAACTTCGAGGGCGAGGCGGAAGGGCTTTCGACGGACGCGATCATTGAGAACGTCCTCGAAACGCTCCCGGTGGACGCGGGCGTCGGCGCGGGGGCGTGAGTGGCCGCGGCGCGCTGCTCATGAGCGGCCCGAAGCGACGGTTCGCCCGTCTTCTGCGCCTCCTACAGACTGCTGCGCTCGGGCGCGTCCATCGAAATGAGAGGCTCGACGAGTCCGCGGAGTGTAACGATTCCGACGGGCCGGCCGGCGCGGCCGACAATGCCCATCACCGCGGACTCGCGGCGCAGGATCGCGACCGCTGAACGCGCATCGAGCGACTCGTCGAGGAAGGGCGCGGGCCGCGCAACGTCGCGGGCGGTCGTCTCCGGCGCGGCGGCGATCAGGTCCATCAGGTCGAGCACGCCGATCACTTCGTCTGCTTCGCCCAGCACGGGGTAGCGCGCGTAAGCGAGCGATGCATGGCGAGCGCGCAGCACCTGCAGGTTCTCATGCGCCCGGATCGTCTGCACCGAGCGCCAGGGGGTCATGCGCTGGCGCACGGTCATGGTGCGCAGGGCCAGCGCGCGATCGACGATGTCAGTCTGGCGCGTCGAGAGCGTGCCGTGCCCGACTCCTTCCTCGATGAGCGCCGTGATGCGGGCCCGCGCGGAGAGGACGGCCCCGGCCATGCTCCCGCCCAGGCGATTCGACATCCAGCGCCCCGACGCCTGGAAGAACCACAGCACGCCCGTGGCGAAGTAGACCCGTCGCACCAGCCGCAACAGCGGCGCCAGCGGATAGACCACCACGTCGGCGCGCGACCGGCCGACTTCCTTCGGAATCGTCTCCGCAAAGATGAACAGAAGGGGCGTCAGGAGCAGCGCCTGAACCACGATGCACTTCTGCTCGCTCCAGCCCATCAGGCGCGTAAGTATCGCGGTGACGGCGAAGGACACGGCGAAGTTGCAGAGGTTGTTGGAGATCAGCAGCGTCGAGATGGTGCGCTGCGAGTCGGCAATCTCATCGCGCAGCAATGAGGCGAGGGGTTCGCCACGGCTCTGGCGGACGATGAGGCGCAGGCGGCTCATGGAGTAGATGGCCGTCTCGAGGCCGGAGAATACCGCCGACCCGCCCAGCCCCAGCACGAGAACCAGGAGGTATACGAACCACATCCACCACTGCGGCGGCTCGAACAGCAGGGCCTCGGACGCTGCAGCCGACGCAAGAGTCATTCGAGCAACTCCATCTCGACTGCCACAGCCCGCGAGCGGCGCACGCCTGCCACCGTCAGCCGGTGTCGGCCGAGGACGAATGAGTCGCCGACCTTGGGCACGCGCTGCAACTCCTGCGAAACGAGGCCTGCAACCGTCGAAACGCGCGGCGATTCGAGGTCGATCTCGAAGGCGTCGGCGAAATCGTGGATGTTCAGATCGCCGTCAACCCGCCACCGGCCCAGGCCCGTTCGCATGATCGCGCCCGAGGCCGAGGCATGTTCAGCCGAGCGCCCATACAACTCGCTCATCACGTCGTCGAGCGAGGCCATGCCCGTGGTCTGTCCGAACTCATCGACGACCAGGGCCACGCGGCTGCGCGTGCGGCGGAAGTGATCGAGCAGCCGGTCGAGCGTGGCGAGCTCCGGGATGAACGTAGCCGGTTCCATGGCGGTACGCACGGTGAGGCGTTCGTCGAGAAAGAACCGCCGCAGGTTGAGCACGCCTACGACGCAGTCCAGCGTCCCCTCGTAGACGGGCAGGCGGGCGACGGGCGACAGGCCGGCCGCCTCGGCCGGGCCTCGCGCCGTCGCCAGGCGCTCGTGCCAGACTCTGAAGTGCTCGCGAACTTCCTCGCGGTCGGCATCGACCGAGACCGCCGCCATTCGCACGCGCGGAGTCATCACGTCGCGCGTCGTCTGCCGGCTCAGGCGGACCACGTCGCTGAGAAGATCAAACTCATCGCGGTCGATCACGCCCGCGTCGCGCGAGACCTCGAGGAGCGAGTCGAGTTCATCATGGCTGATGGCCAGTCGGCGGCCCGGCGACGGTCCGAGGCGGATGAGCGGCTCGATGATGAAGCGGTTCAGGGGCAGGCGGACGGGCGCCAGCGAGCCGTGCAGCGCCAGAAGCGGGACGGCAACGGCGCGGACCCACCGCAGGCAGTGCCGCGCCGCGACGAGTTTCGGCATGACTTCGCCGACAAGTATGATGTACGCGAGAAGGAGGGCCGAGGCCACGACGGCCTCGGCCTGTCCCGCCGTCGTCGAGTCGATGCGCAGGATCAGCACGGAACTGACGACGAAGTACAGCACATTCATCGTCATGTTGCCCAGCAGGAGGGTAATGAGAAGCATTCGAGGATCGGCCAGGAGCGCCGCCGCAGCGCGAGAGATCGGATCGTGCCCGGAGGCCAGGCCGTTGCGCTCGTGCGCCCGCAATCCGAAAAGGGCCGTCTCGCTCCCGCTGAATGCGGCGCTGAGCGCCGCGGCCAGCGCCAGGATGAACAGAAGTGGAATGTCAGCCGATCCCCAGGGGAACATGGCGGCGGATCATAGGAGGCGCCGGCTTCTCCGCGACGCGCGCCGCATCGGACCGCCATCCGACTCCCGCACGCCTCACAGAACGCGGGGTCCGCGCCCGCAAGGGGCTTCACGCGGAGGTCGAAGTGCTCGTCGAGGGTCAGTCCGATTCGGGTCACGGTGGTCTCCTTGCCGGGGGGCGTCGGGCGACAGGCCCACCCCCCAAACCCTTATTTC
>CAADHA010000021.1 GCA_900696685.1 uncultured Planctomycetota bacterium | reverse complement strand
CGATTCCCAGCAGCGTGATCGTGCCCAGCCCCCACGGGCCGCGAGCGATGTCGCCCGCCTGCGAGCGGCCCCACGTGCGATCGACCTGCAACGGATCGAACGCCTCGTGCGCCCAGCGGACCGCCCAGCCTGCTTCGCGCGCGCCCGGCAACGCCTCGATTGATCGGCGATAGAGGAACCGCCCGCGAAGGTCTTCGAGCGATCTGTTGAGGTCGTCAAGTCTCGGCGCGTACCACTCCATCGGCCGTGTGGTCGTGAGATTCACTCCCGGGCGCAGGGCAGGCTGGGTGGAAGGCGGCAGGGGCTTCTCGCGCATTTCCATGGCGATGGCGACGGCGCCCCGCAATGCCGCGCCGACCGATGGATTGAACTCCGAATCGGCGTATTCGCCGATCGCAAGCGGAAGTCGGTCGCCGAGAGTCGTCAGGACCGTATCGAGTTGAGCGGTGGCAAGGATGGCGAGGTGCCCGCCCCGGCCCACCCAGTCGAGAAGCGCGGCGACCTGGCTGGCATCGAGGCGCTCCGGATCAAGATCGCCCAGGACGACGAGCGAGACGGCGTCGTAACCGGGCCACTCGCGCGGCAGGTCGGCCGCGGCAACCTCGACCGTCTTGATCGGGCTGGCCAGCGGATTGCCGAAGGCCCAGCCGCTGCGCGGCATAGAGGAGCGGCCCGCGGCGAGGACGATCGCCTCGTTGCCCTCGATCGTCCACCACCCGGCCGCACCGCCCGACTGAGGCTTGGCGCTCGCCAGCAGCCGCCCGCCCCGGTCGCGCAACTCGATCTCCAACTCTGACACGTCGACGACGGAACGGGCGTACAGAGTCGCAATCGTTGCGCGTCCCGGCTGGATCGTGACATCGCGGCGGAGGCGGACATTGTGCAGCAGGTCCTGCCGCACGAGCACCTCGATCACGGCGGCGCTTGCATCGCCGGACGCGACTTCGCCGGGCGTCTGAGTCCACTGCACGGTCACGCGGATCGGAAAGTAGTAGCCGCGTCGGATGGCGCCGCGGTGGCCGACCTCGGTGAGGAGATACAGCTCGGGGGCGGCGAGCGCGGCCGCGCTCACCACAAGCGTGCAGGCCGCGACGGCGACGGCGCGCCAGCGACGCATGTTTCCAGTGATGTTGCCGTACCGGGCCATCCGGCCCTCTCTGCCGCTGATTCGCGGCCGGCGTTGGCACAGGCCGGGCACACGCCTCCGCGCCAAGCCTTATACATACGCCTTGCGGTTGTAGACGATCCATTCAATGCAGAGCACACCCAGCGCCGCCAGGAGCAGCCACGGCCAGAGTTGGCGCTTGCGCACGCCCGATTCGGCGTCGATCGTGTCCACCGCGTCGCGCCCGAAGCGGATGGACGTCGCCGCGGCAATGTCCCCTTCGCGCTCATCGAAGAAGTTGACGGCGACGGGGCGCGTCTGTTCGCCGCTGCCGCCGGGCGCCTTGTACCTGAAGACGTAGAGGCCGGCGAGTTCGGCCACGTAACTCGTCATCGCCGGATCGACCGGACTGAGGGGAACCGCGACGCCGTCGGGCCGGGTGACGGTGATCTCCGTCGCCGCGGAGGGCAGGCGCGCCACGATCGCCTGTCCCGGCCGCAGCGCCTCCTCCGTCAGCGCTTCGCCGAGACGCCCGATGTAGTCCAGCGCGTTCTGCATGAACTTGATGAGATTCACGTCGAAGGGCCAGTTGGAGGCGACGGGACGGAACTGCACCGCCACGACCGACACCCCGCGCTGCACCGCCTCGACCACGATCGCCCCGGCCGATCCTTCCACCAGCACGCTCGCCTCGCGCGGCACGATCAGCGGCGGCGCCGGCGACATGAACAGCGTGTGGTAGTTCATGAACTGGTTGATCGGATGCTCCTGCCTCCACGAGAGCGCCGCGTTGTTGGCCTTGCTCTCGCCCATCGCGAAGCCCGGCAGAGGCGGCGCGATGCCGAACGTGAGATACCGCCCCGGCCCGAGGCGCTCGACCTCCACGCCGTCGATGATGATCAGGTCATACTTCTCTGTTTCGCCCGTCGAGGCGAGTGTTGCGAAGTGCGGCGGCGAGATGCTCTCGATCCGCTGAAGGAAGGGAATGCCGGACATCGCCGACTCGATGATCCAACCGTCCGAAGGCGCCACGAGGCCGACGATGAGTTGCTTCGCCGGCGGAATTACGGTGTAGGCCACGTTGTCCACGGGCAGATCATCCTCGGCGTGGAGGCGCACGCCGATCGTCAGTCCGCGCGGATCGGTCAATGCAAAGGTGAGGGAGTTGGCGCCGGGCTTGAGAAGCGGTGGCCCCGAGGTCGGAGCGCCCGTCATGGGCCGCGCCGTGCCCTCAGTCGCCTCGTTCTCTTCACCCGAGAGGCGCGGATCCATCGGAGTCGCCGCGTCGATTGACAGCGTGCGCGTGTTGACCAGAAGGTCGCCGACGGAGAGATCAACATCGACGGATCGCCGCTGAGTCGAGTAGTTGGCGACGCGTACATAGACTTCGAGGCGGTCGGCATCATCGAGCGACCTCCGGGCGCCCAGGGCCGCGATGCCGACGTTCCACGCCTCCTCGCTCCTGCCGATCGGCCTGTACACCACCGGCTCGTTGGCGCGGGCGACCTGTTCGGAGAGATCGCGAATGCGCCCGTCCGAGAAGAGCAGGATCGTGGCAGGCGGGCCGACGTCGCGCCCCTGCCCTTCGGGATCGGTGTTGATGGTGTAGGCGCGGGCGAGTTCAAGCGCTTCGCCTATGGCTGTTCCTCCGTGCGTTGGAGTGATGCGCTCGATGTCCTGTATGAGTTGGGCCTTGCTGCTTGTGAAACTGGTGTAGACCTGGGCCTCATCGCCGAAGCCGATGACCATGACCTCTTCGGTGTCCACCGCGCTTCCGAGGATGCCGCCCGACTTCATGCCGTTGACATACTCGATCGCCTGCTTTTTCGCCTCGTCGAGGCGCGTACGCCCGCCCCCGATGTCGGTGGCGGACATGCTGGCGCTGCGGTCGATGAGGATGACCGTCCGCGCGCTGCGGCGGATTTCGCCGACGTACTCAGGCTGCGCGATCGCCAGCAGGATGAGGATGAGCACGAGAAGTTGCAGCAGGAGCAGCCAACTGAGTCGCAGTCGCTGAAAGAGCGCGTTGGCCTGGAGATCCTGCACGGATTGCCGCCACAGGAGCGTCGAAGGGATGTAGTGCTCGCGCCGGCGGAGTTTGAGGAAATAGAGCAGGATCAGCAGAGGAAGAAGGCACGCAGCGACCACGGCCGCCAGCCAGGGAGTCGCCCACGTCATTTGAGCAGCCCCCGCTTGCGGAGGTAGTCCATGATGAGCGTGTCCATGCTCATGTCGGTGCACAGGACCATGTGCACCATCGAGCGGCGGATGCAGTGGTCACGCAACTGGCCGCAGTACGCGTTGAGATTCTCCTTGTAGCGCTTGAGCAGAGCGGCGGAGACGGAGACCTCGGCCGTGTTGCCGTCCTCCATGTCGCGCAACTTGAGATCGCCGCTGAGCGCGTTGGTCGCGCCGGGGTCGATCTCCTGCGGGCTGAGGGTCTGGAGGATGAAGGTGTCAAACCCGCCGCCGACGAGGTATCGCAGCCCCTTCTCATAGCCCGTCTTGTAGAGGAAGTCGGAGAGGACGACCATGACGCCGCGCCCCTGCCGGCTCAGGGCGACGGTCTTCATCGCCGACTCGAAGTCCGTCGTCCCCTCGGGTCGCAGGTCCAGGATCCACTGGCCCATCTGCTGGGTCTTGCGCCGTCCGCGGAGGTTGCTCAGGCGGTGGCGCACCCCCTCGCCGAAGGAGACGAGGGTCACGCGGTTGTAGTTCACCAGCCCGATGTAGCCCAGGGCCATGGCGAGTTTCTGGCAGAAAGTGAGTTTGTCCGGCTCGCCGTAGTCCATCGACATCGACGAGTCGACGACGATGAAGAAGGAGAGATCTTCCTCTTCGAGAAACATCTTGAGGAAGAGTTGATCGAGGCGGGCGTAGACGTTCCAGTCGATGTAGCGCAGGTCATCGCCGGGGACGTAGTTGCGGAAATCGGCGAACTCGACGCTCTGGCCGCGCTTCTTGCTCCGCCGCTCTCCCTGGAGTTTGCCGGCGAAGATCTTGCGTGAGACGACGTCCAGTTGGTCGAGGCGCGACATGAGCCGCGAATCGATGAGGTCATCGATCCGCTGCGGGCGCTTGCGCCGGCTCACGGGCATGGCGGCAGAGACCTGGGTCATTCAGTGAAGTGTCCCTTCGTTCATCGGTTGCCCCAGCGCTGCACTTCGCAATGCCTTCGGATCGCGGCGAGACAGTCACTGGTGCCTGAAGCCTGATGCCTGGTGCCTGGTGCCT
>CAADHA010000020.1 GCA_900696685.1 uncultured Planctomycetota bacterium | reverse complement strand
GATGAAGCCGCCCCTGCCGGGGCTGCATCCAAGATCCCCGGGAGCCACTGGTAGAGAGGTCATGCCCGATCTCGCGTGCCTGGATGGGAAGGTCGCATGGGTGCCGGTGGGGCAGTTCACGGATCCGCGGGGCTCGCTCTCCGTGGTCCAGTTCGACGCGCAATCATTTCGGTGCGTGCGAGCTTTCGTGGTGACCGCGCCTGCGGGGGCCGTCAGGGGCGGACACGGGCACAGGCGGGGAAGGCAGATCCTGATGTGTCTTTCAGGAGCGATCGACGTGGAACTCAGGTACAGGGGCCTGAGCCGCACCCTGCCATTACGGGATGGCAGCAGTGCACTGCTCATCGAGCCGACGGTATGGTCGCTGCAGACCTATCGAGGCGAGAACTCCGCGATGCTCGTCTTCTGTGACACGCCGTACGATCCGTCGGATTACTTCGAGGTGCCAGACGCGGGCCAATCGTGACAGGGTGGCGAGCGGGGAAAGCCGGATGGAATCCTCCAACAGGAGCGCAGGGCATTGAGCAAGCGGGTGGCGATCCTGGGAGCGGGCATCATGGGCGCGAGCCTGGCACTGATGCTTGCAAGGCGAGGGCTCGACGTCTTCCTCTTCGACCGGGAGGACTCGCCGGTGGGTCGCGCAAGCCGTTGGAACGAGGGAAAGATCCACCTGGGCTACCTGTATGCGGCGGCGCCGACCACGAGCACCGCGCAGGCGATGATCCCGGGCGGACTGGCCTTCGGTCGCATCGTGTCCGATCTCATTGGCGGGGACGTCTGCGGGCACGCTACGCGTGAGGACGACATCTTCCTCGTGCATCGGCATTCGGTTGTCGACGTAGAGGCAATCCGGGCGCGTTTCGATGCCGTCGACGCACTGATCCGCGGGCATGCGGAGGCGGGTGCGTACCTGGCGGACGTATCGGCCGCGCGGAGCAGACAACTGTCTCGTGCCGAACTCGACGAGGTCTCGGGGTCGGACGACATCGTTGCCGGCTTCGAGGTTCCCGAGCGCTCGGTCGATACGCAATGGGTGGCCGACCGGTTCGGCGATGCACTACGCGCACAAGAGGGACTGCATCTCATCCTGGGCACGACGGTCCGGCGAGTTACGCGCGCCGAATGCGCAGGAGCCGGCAGGTGGCGGGTGATCGGCGACCCGGATCTCGACGTGCTGTTCGACTTCGTCGTAAACGCGCTCTGGGAGGGACGGCTGGAGATCGATGCCACCGCAGGCCTCGAGCCCGAACACGAGTGGTTGCATCGTTATCGGCTCGCGCTCTTTGCACGGACGCACGCGGAAGTGAAGGCCCGGAGTGCGCTCGTTTGTGTCGGCCCCTTCGGCGATCTCAAGAACTACAACGGCCGGGACTTCTACGTCTCCTGGTATCCCACCGGGCTGGTGGCCCAAGGCAACGGGGTCACGCTCGAGTCGCCTGTGCCGCTGACGGCGCAGCAGGAACGTCGTTTCGTCGCCGACGTGATTGCCGGGCTGGGGCCGCTCCTGCCTGCCACAAGGCGCGTCCTGGAGGCTGCGGAGAGCATCGATGTCCGGGGCGGATTCGTTTTCGCGAGTGGAAGCGGGTCTCTGGCAGACCCTGGGGCATCCCTGCACCGGCGCGATCGATTCGGCGTGCGCCGAATGGGTAGCTACTTCTCGGTCGACACCGGGAAGTACTCCACGGCGCCGTGGCTTGCTGCGCGCCTCGCGCAGGAGATTTCCAACTACTGAACTGTACGTATGCGGGAAGTCGCAATATCGCGGGTGTCGCCAGGCCTTGCGAGCGGCGGGGCAGGACCCGGGGAGCGACTCGTGCCCAGGGTGACCGCGCTGATGCCCTGCTACAACGCGGCGGAATTCATCGGGTCGACGCTGGATTGTCTTGTCGCCCAGACCTGGCCGAACCTCGAGATCCTCATCGGCGACGATTGCTCGACGGACGAGACGCCGCGGATCGTCGCGCGTTTCGCGCAGGAGCACCCCAACGTGCGCGTTATCCTGCGAGACCGGAACATGGGGTGGCTGAAGAACAGCAACGACCTGATGTCACAGGCGGGCGGCGAATTGATGTTCTTCGCGTTCCACGACGATCTCGTTGCTCCCGACTATGTCGAAAAGCTTGCCGGCGCGCTCCAGAGGAATCGGACCGCGGTGATGGCATTCAGCGACATGGTAGTGACCGAAACCGACGGCACTTCGCAGACCTGGTCCTTCGATGTCATGGACGGCGTGCGGAGCGCCCTGAATCGTGGTCTGGTGATGTGCACGCTGAAGCCTGGCTGGTGGGTGCCCAACCGGGGCCTGTTTCGCGCGTGGGCGTTCCGGCAGATCGGCGGCATCAAACCGAACGATAAAGGAGAGTACTCGGCGGACTGGCCGTGGCTGCTGCACATGTCCCTTCTCGGGGAGTTCGTCCGGGTACCGGAAACGCTGTGCTGGAAGTTCTACAAGAAGGGCAGCCTCAGCAAGACCTGGCCGTACGACAAGGAGCGCAGGGATGCGCTGATGCGGGCAGGGCTCGCGGAGATCCGCAGCAGTCGCCTGGGCCCCGTCCAGAAGGTGGTCCTGGTGCGCTACCTCGAGCACAAGATAGCTGGCCGAAGTGTCCGTCCCGTTTTCCTGAAGCGGCTCTTGCGCCGCCTGCTGCGGCTTCCAGATTCGGCATCCGGATCCTGACCGCGTCGCGTCATCGTTCGGCGCGCATGAGAATCCCGCTCGTCACCGGTGCTCGCTACTGCGGGACTCCATGGGATCCAGGAAGCGGATTGCGGCGCTGTGCCGGTTCCCCACGTTTCCCCCGCGCCAGCAAAAGCAAAGGGCCTAGCTGTTCCGCTAAGCCCTTGAAGGTTCTGGTAGGCCGTGCTGGATTCGAACCAGCGACCAACGGATTAAAAGTCCGCTGCTCTACCACTGAGCTAACGACCCGTTTCGCGAAGCCCACCATTGTAGTATCCGCGATTTTCGAGGTCAAACGTTCGACCCGGATGGCCGCCGATAGCGCGTCGGATCCGCCACCCCTGCCGCCGCGAACCCGTCGCGGCGGATCCGGCAGGCGTCGCAGTGGCCGCAGGCACGGCCCTCGTCGTCGGCCTGGTAGCACGACACGGTGATCGAGTAATCGAGCCCGAGGCGCAGGCCCTCGCGGATGATCGCCGCCTTCGTCATGTCGATGATCGGCGCCACGATGCGCAACCGCCGCCCCTCGATGCCGGCCCTGGTCGCGAGGTTGGCCATCCGCTCGAAGGCGGCCACGTATTCGGGGCGGCAGTCCGGATAGCCGGAGTAGTCGATCGCGTTGGCGCCGAAGTGGATCTCGCGCGCGTCGAGCACTTCGGCCCAGCCGAGCGCGACCGACAGCATGATCGTGTTGCGCGCGGGCACGTAGGTGACCGGGATCGCGCCGGGCTCGCCAGGCTCCTCGGGTACGGCGATCGATGCGTCGGTGAGCGCCGAGCCGCCGAAGCGCGAGAGGTCGAGGTCGACGATTTCGTGGCGCGCTGCGCCCAGCGCCGAGGCGATCCGGGCGGCGGCCTGCAGCTCGGCGGCGTGTCGCTGCCCGTAGCGCAGCGACAGTGCGTGGCATTCGCGACCCTGCTCGCGGGCCATCGCCAGCACGGTGGCCGAGTCGAGCCCGCCCGAGAGCAGGACGACGGCGCGCATCAGCGCGCCGGCAGCTTGGCCAGGCGTTCCTTTGCCAGCGGCGCCGCCTGGCTCTGCGGATATTTCGCGATCACCGATTC
>CAADHA010000019.1 GCA_900696685.1 uncultured Planctomycetota bacterium | reverse complement strand
TGGCGGATTTGGTCCGTCGCACGCACGGCGAGTCGCTGCGGAGTTGGCGGTTTTGGTCCGCTTGCCGATCTGCGCCGTAACTCGCGCCCCCTCGCGTAGTTGCGCGTTCTCGCGCCTTGTTGCGGCTGCTGGCGGTTTCGGGTGTCCTGTAACGCGCACGCAAGCGAGCAACATCTCGACCTCCATCATCCTCAAGGCCGTCGAGCGCATCTGGGGCTTCCGCGAACTGCGCCCGCTCCAGGAGGAGGCGATCCGGGCCGGCCTCGATCAACGCGATTCGCTGGTCGTGCTGCCAACCGGCGGTGGCAAGAGCCTGTGCTACCAGGTGCCGCCGCTCATCGCCGACCGCACCGACGTGGTCGTCTCCCCGCTCATCTCGCTGATGAAGGACCAGGTCGATGCGCTGCGGGCCAACGGCTTTCCGGCCGCGGCCGTCAACAGCACCATGACCGCCGAGGAGAAACGCGAGGTCAACCGGCGCATGAAGCGTGGCGACCTGCGACTGCTCTTCGTCGCGCCCGAGCGCCTGATGAACGAGGGGTTCCTGAAGTTCCTCGTTGAGGCGGGCGTGCGGGCCTTTGCGATCGACGAAGCGCACTGCATCAGCCAGTGGGGGCATGATTTCCGCCCCGAGTATCGCCGCCTCGCCGAGTTGCGCCAGCGCTTTCCCGAGGCGAGTTTCCACGCCTGCACCGCCACGGCCACGCAGCGCGTACGCGAGGACATCATCGACCAGTTGCGCCTGCGCGAGCCCAACGTCCTCGTGGGCAACTTCGACCGGCCCAACCTCGTCTACCGCATCGTGCCGCGCCTCGACGCCAACGTCCAGTCTCTCGAGGTAATCCAGCGCCACGCGGACGAGCCGGTCATCATCTACTGCATCAGCCGCAAGGACACGGAAAACCTCGCGGGCTATCTGAAGGCGATGAAGGTGAACGCGGCCGCGTACCACGCGGGGATGACCGGCGAGGATCGCCGCCGCGTGCAGGAAGACTTTGCGCAGGAACGTTTGCAGGTCGTCGTGGCGACGGTCGCGTTCGGCATGGGCATCGACCGCAGCAATGTGCGCTGCGTGATCCACACGGCGATGCCCAAGTCCATCGAACACTACCAGCAGGAGACCGGCCGGGCCGGCCGCGACGGCCTCGAGGCAGAGTGCATCCTGTTCTACTCGCAGGCCGACGTGATGCGGTGGGAGGGCCTGATCGCCCGGTCGGCCGAGGAAGCCGAGAAGCCCGCCGAGGTCATCACCGCCATGTCCGGATTGCTCGGCGAGATGCAGCGCTTCGCCGCCGGCAGCACTTGCCGCCACCGCAGCCTCGTCGAGTACTTCGGCCAGGCGTACGAGAGGGCCGACTGCGGCGCCTGCGACGTCTGCCTCAACGAACTGGATACGATCCCCGATGCCCAGGCCATTGCACAGAAGATCATCTCCTGCGTGGCGCGCGTCGGCGAACGCTTCGGCGTCGGGCACGTCGTCGACGTCCTCCTCGGCGCGAACACCGATCTCATCAAGCGTTGCCGCCACGATGACCTCAGCGTCTACGGACTGCTGCGCGGCTCGGAAAAGAAATCACTCACCAGCCTCACGCACCAGTTGATCGATCAGGGCCTGCTCACCCGCACGAGCGGCGAGCGCCCCGTCGTGAAACTCAGCCCGCGCTCCCGAGCCGTGCTCCGCGGAGAGACGCCGGTCACGCTCGTCAAGCCCCGCGTCTCCGGCGCCGCCCGCCGCGCGCGATTCGACGGCGAATCGTGGGAAGGTGTCGACCGCGATCTGTTCGAGGCGTTGCGGCATCTGCGCGCGACGGTGGCGGGCGAGCGCGATGTGCCGGCCTACGTCGTCTTCGGCGACGCCTCACTGCGCGACATGGCGCGGCGAAGGCCCGGCTCGCCGCAAGCCCTGCGCCAGGTCTGGGGCGTCGGCGAGCAGAAGTGCAGGGACTTCGGCCCGCGATTTCTCGAGACGATCGCCGAGCACTGCCGCCGCACCGGCGCGCCGACCGATGCCGCCGGTGAGGCTGATCGCTCAACGGAGTCGCAGCGCGGTCTCACCGCCGGCGCCCTCGCTTCGTTCGATCTTTTCCGCAGGGGCGATTCCATCGACCAGGTCGCCCAGACCTTGAACCGCGCGCGGAGCACGGTCAGCGGCTACCTCGCCCGGTTCATCGAAGTCGAGGAGCCGGAGTCGATCGATTCATGGGTGACGCCGCAGCAGCAGCGCCTTGTGCGCGACGCGATCGCGCGCGTCGGTCACCAGCACCTCAAGCCGATCTTCGAAGAATTGCAGGGCAAGGTGGAGTACGAGGCGATCCGCGTCGTCGCAGCGCACGTCCGCGCCGGCACGGCCGGTTGAAGTCGCCTTCCCGTTTCTGCAGGTGCGGCGCAGCGGCGGTCTCTGATCGGCGTTCCGTCACGTCTGCTCGCTGTTCCGCCATGCCTCGCGGCTTCACGGAGCGCGACAGCGGATCTCTGCGAGAGACTTCAGCGCAGGAGCGCCGATCTGATCGACGCGCGTTCGCCCTTCACGCCCGGCCCGCGAAGGCCAGGCCGCCCGTGACTGGCAGATCCGGCAGGCGCACCGCACTGCCCGAGAGGATCTGCTCATACGCCAGGACCGTGTTCTCCGCGTACCGGCTGCACGAGAAGTACGAGAACGCCTCGGAACGGGCGGAGTCGCGCAGGGACCACGCGCGATGCCCATCGGCGAGAATCTCCCGCAGGCGCTGCACGGCCGCGGCGCTGTCGCCGGGCTTGACGACCAGGGCCGTGCGCCCGTGCTCGACGATCTCGCTGACCGCGTATCCGGCCTCGGCGATGATGGTGCGTCCGGCGGCGGCGGCCCAGAGCATCGGCAGCACGCCGAGCACCTGCCCCGGCCGAGGACGATGTGCCAGACCGAGCAGCGACGCCATCGCAACTCCGGCGCCGGCCAGGCGTCGGGTGCCCCCCCCCTCTGATTCCCCGATCACCCCATCGGCCGTGTCGTCTCCGAGGATGAGCGCGGCGTCGAGGCCGGGGAGAACTTCCCATGGCCGATCGAGACGCGAGTCGAAGATGAGCCGCCCGCACGCCTTTCCGCCGCGCGCAATGGTCCGGCTGATGCTCCGCCGCGCCGCGGCGGCCGGCACGATCATCGCCGCATCCAGCCCGCTGAGCACGGCGTTGGCCAGGACGTGCGCGGCACGTCCGGCATCGACGCACGGCCCGTGCTGCGTGAGGACGCCGAGGACCGTCGTCTCGCGGCGCTTCACTCCCCAGCCGGCGCGAAGCGCGTCGCGCGCATCCGCATCGAGTCGCGCCAGGTCCAGCCCCGGCCGCAGGACATGCATGATCGCGGGATCGACTCCCGCCTGGGCCCAGGCGCGCCTGATGCAATTGCTCGCGGCGAGGATGGTCAGGCCCGAACGCGCCTGCCCCGCCAGCATCCGCAGCCAGTGGCCGTGCGCAACAGAAAGGGGATTGGCGGTAAGCGAGAGCACGCGCGGCACATCCCCCCCGGCGAGCAGGCTCAGCGCCAGCGTCGCCGGCGACCAGCAGTGCACGAGATCGACGGGGCCGACGGCGCGGAGGTAGCGCCGCAGCGTGCCCGCGCCAAGCCAGGGTCGGCCGCCGAAGCAAGCCATCCGGTCCGAAGTCGCCACGCCCAGCCTCTGCGCCCGTCGCTCAGCGCTGCTCCCGCCGACGATCAGTGCGAGCAGGTCGTGGCTCCGGGCCGCGCTCGAAACAGCAAGGTCGCCGAGCATCGCGACGGCGCACCAGCCCGCCATCGGCCCGTCCGGGTCGATCAGGTGAACGATGCGCGGACGCTTGGCGGCGCTGGACAATGCGGCCCTCTTCCCGCTCAGTCCGAGACCTGCGCGTCCAGCGGGTTCTTCTCATGCGCGAAGAAGAGTTGGGCCAGGCGCAGGCCCGTCACATCCGCGAGTTTCTGCTGGAGTTCGATGGCGCGTTCATCTTCGTATCGCAGCGGAGACTTGTACGCGAGTTCGACGGTGAGGGCGTGGTACTCATACTGCATCGGGCCGGGCCAGAGGCGCTCGCCCGTCTCGCAGTCGATCACCTTCACGTCGAGGATGCACGACGGAACCGTGCCGCGCTCGTCGGCGAGCGAGAACTTGCGCGGCACGGCGTAGATGACGACCTCGGCGCCGGCTCGGCGGCCGATCTCGTCGATGGCCATCAGTCGCCCCGTCGACTCGCGCGCCGCCTCGCGCGTGATCGCCGAAGGATCAAGAGCGGCGGGGACCACCCGCGCCACCTTGAGCAGCTCGTTCGTGGCCCGCAGAGCGGTCTGCTGAACCAGCCGCGAACGCGGCATGACGTTGGCGCGATCGTCGATGAAGACCACGATCGTCTTCTGCGGCAGAGTGTAGAGCGCCGGGTCCTTGGCCGGGCCGTGGATCAGATACGTTCCCGCGCCGACCAGGTTGCAGCCCTGTCCCGCGAGGGTCATCAGCCCGAAGCCCATCCACAGAGTCAGCGCCGCTGCGGCGCGGCGATCGATGAAGTGCCGTTCTCTCATGATCGATGCCGCTCCTTGCGCGCCTCGGCCTTGATGTCCCCCTTCTTGCGCGTGTAGGTCCGGAAGAGGTTGACGGAGTCCTGGGCGAACTTGATCTGAAGTCCCTGCTCGATCGTGGACTCGGGATACTGGTCGCGGCGGACGCCGTCCATCGACGGGAAGCGAGCCTTGATGCGCTCCCGGAAGGCAATGGCGTTCGGATCAAGGCTGTCGGTCTCGTAGATGTTGATGTCGCCGACGATCACGCCGTCCCAGAGATAACTGTTCCCCGGCGCGAGGAGGCGGTACTCGACGAGGTCCACCATGACGATGCGCTCGACGTTGAGGGCCTTGGCGATGTCCTCGATGTCCATCGTGTACCAGTAGACGTTGTTGGCCTGGTAGGCGACGACGTAGTTCGAGGGCATGATCTGCGCGCCCTCGCACGCCTCGCGCAGACCCGCGCTGATGAACTCGCACAGGCCCGGCACGGCCCGGGGGTGCTGATACTGCGCATCGAGCGGTGCATCGATGAGCACCGCGACGCGCTTGCCGTTCAGCCCCGTGTACCGGGCGACGAACTCGACCTCCTGCTCGCTGTCCACCGCTTCCCCGACGAATCCGATCGCCTCGCACCCCGCCGAGGTCAGCCACGCCGCGGCGAGCAGTGAACCGGCAACGATCATTCCCGTCATCCGCCGCAATGTGTTCATGACTCACCGCCTTGTCTCATGGCCCAGATCTTGTAGCCCCAGGAGGCGAGAATCAGCGCTGTGCCGATCCACACCACGCTCGGCCGCCACATCCGCGCGAACACCCGCGCGATGGGCGATCCTGTCAACGCGACATACAGCGCTACCCAGAAAGTCATCGCCGTCATCAGCGCCAGGAGCAGGCCCATCGGCTGGGCGAGAAAGGACTGTAGGAAGTGGCCCTCGGCCGCGTGCGCGAAAGCCGTCGTCATCCCGCACGTCGGGCACGGAATCCCCGCGACCTCGATCCACGCGCAGGATCGCAGGGGCACGATCTGCGTGTGCGTTCCGACGCCGGTGGACGAAGGTTCAAGCCACGCGGCGACCGCCAGCAACGTCAGACTCGACACCGCCACCGCGGCCGCGACGAAGCGCTCAACGGAAACGTTCCGCCGACTCGCGCCCAGCAGATGGCCGACACCCGGCATCGGATCCCGCAATACGTCGTTCATGCTCTGCCCGATCCTCGGGATCCGCTCCGGGTCCAGCCGGACCTCCGCTCAGCCCGCCGAAGGCTGGATGCGCCGGCGGCCCGGTTCATTCCACAACGGCGAACAGCCGTCGCCTCGGCCCCCGCTGCCCGATTCGCCAAGTGTAAGCGTAAGCACCCGGC
>CAADHA010000018.1 GCA_900696685.1 uncultured Planctomycetota bacterium | reverse complement strand
GCCGCCCATTCCACCCATGCCGCCCATACCACCCATGCCGCCGCCATGCGCGTGGGCATGTTCGTCCTTTTCTTCCGGCTTGTCGGTGATGATGCAGTCGGTGGTGAGCAGGAGTGACGCGACCGATGCGGCGTTCTGGAGTGCCGTGCGATCGACCTTGGTCGGCGTGACGACGCCCATCTTGAGCAGGTCGCCGTACTCTTCGGTGAGGGCGTTGTAGCCGAAACTGCCCTTGCCTTCGGCGACCTTGGCGACAACGACGGTTCCCTTCCGGCCGGCGTTGTCGGCGATGGTGCGCAGCGGGATGCTCAGCGCGTTGCGGACGAGATCGACGCCGTGTTCCTCATCACCCCTGCAGGAGGCGCGGACGTTCTCAAGGGCGGGGATGGCACGGATGTAACTCACGCCGCCGCCGGGGACGATGCCCTCGGCGACTGCGGCGCGGGTCGCATGCAGCGCATCCTCGACCATCGCCTTGCGAGCCTTGAGTTCGGCTTCAGAGGCGGCGCCGACGTTGATCTGCGCCACGCCGCCGGCGAGTTTGGCGAGGCGCTCTTCGAGTTTTTCGCGGTCGTAATCGCTGGTCGTGTTGCCGATCTCGGTCCTGATCTGCTGGATGCGGGCCTGGATGTCCTTTGTCGAGCCGGCGCCTTCGATGATGATCGTGTTTTCGGAGTCGATCTCGATCTTCTTGGCGAGCCCAAGCTGGCTGATCTGCACCTGGTCGAGGTCAATGCCGAGGTCCTTCATGATGGCCGTGCCGCCCGTAAGGACGGCAATGTCGCCCAGCATCGCCTTGCGCCGGTCGCCGTAGCCCGGCGCCTTGACCGCGGCGACGTTGAGCACGCCGCGCAACTTGTTGATGACCAGCGTGCTCAGCGCCTCGCCCGTCACGTCCTCGGCGATGATGACCAGCGGCTTCTTGGCCTGCTGGACCTTTTCGAGGAAGGGCACCAGTTTGGTGAGTGAATCGATCTTGTCCTCGTAGATGAGAACGAGCGCCTTCTCAAACTGCACCTTCATCTCGTCAACGTTGGTGACGAAGTTGGGCGAGAGGTAGCCGCGGTCAAACTGCATGCCTTCGACGACGTCGACGTAAGTTTCGAGGCTCTTGCCTTCCTCGACGGTGATGACGCCGTCCTTGCCGACCTTCTCAAAGGCGTCGGCCATGATCTTGCCGACTTCGGGATCGTTGTTGGAACTGATCGTGGCGACGGACTGAATGTCTTCCTTGCCGCGCACCGGCTTGGAGAGTTTGCCGATCTCGACGGTGACGGCTTCGACGGCCTTGCGCATGCCGCGCACGAGGGCGTTGGCGTCGGCGCCGGCGGCGATGAACCTGAGACCTTCCTTGAACAGAGCCTCGGCCAGCACGGTCGCCGTCGTGGTGCCGTCGCCGGCGTCATCGCTGGTTTTGCTCGCGGCCTCCTTGACGAGTTGGGCGCCGAGGTTCTCAAACCTGTTGCGGAGTTCGATCTCTTCTGCGACGGTCACGCCGTCCTTGGTCACGGTCGGCCCGCCCCAGGACTTGTCGAGCACGGCGTTGCGGCCGCGCGGGCCGAGGGTGCTCTTGACTGCTGCGGCAAGTTTCTGCACGCCGGCGAGGAGTTGCTGACGGGCTTCAACATCGAACGAGAGTTCCTTGGTGGCCATGGACCGCTTCTCCGGAATCTGGGGGTAAGTGAGAGCCGACGAAACCCGGCACAGGCATGGCGGGGCTGCACCGCCAGCGCCGCCAATCCGGCTATGCAATGTCGATGCCGCGGCCCGACGCGGACCGGTCCAGCCTCAATTCACCTAAGTTACGCATTCGCAAGTCATTACGCCAGGTCAGGTCATTCTTCCTACTCACACCAGGGCTGCCGCTCCTGACATGAATGCCCTTGGCCGCCCTTGAGCCTGCCAGCATGGCAGGTGCGGCCTACCCGATCACTTCCTCAAGCGGGTAGGTCCTCTTTACCAGATTGCCTGCCAGGCGGAGCGCGTCGACGGTCAGATTGAGCAGGGCAATGGTCAACATGATTGAGCCGACCATGAGGGTCATTGCAAGGACGACTCCGACGTTGTCCGCCAGCCCTCCCCGCAGCCAGCCCAGGTTTCTCAAGGTTGAGGCGAAGAGCGCGGCTGCATCTCCGGTGAGAACAATCAGGATCGCAACGCCAAGGGCAACAAGGCCCTGGCGGCTGGCCCCGCCCCCGCGACGGTGCGGCGGGCTTCGCAGGGCCAGAAAGGCGACGACAGGCCGAAGCCCAAGGACGACGGTCAGGAGCGCGACATCCAGCCCGATGCGCAAAGCCGAACGGGACATGCTCATGCGAAACAGGTCCCACCACTCTCGGCGCGGCACGGGAAGCATGGCATCGTGCAAGAGCAGGCCGAGATGGAGGATTGCCCAAGTGATGACTCCCGCCCGCACCCAATTGAGGCCGCGGCGATACTCTCGCTGCGCTTCCGCGCCAGTCGGCGAAGCCAGGCCCACTGTGGCGGTGAGGGCGATGGCCGCGAGCAAGCCGACCGCCGCCATGTGCCAGAGCGACAAGTCAGGGCGCAGCGGCGCCGCAGGGGAACGAATCTGCGAGACGACTGCGGCGAGGTACGGAACCCACAAAAGGACCGCATTGCAGAGCACGGCCGACAGGAGACACACGAGCGAGACCGCCACGACCCTGGCCGACTTGAGCAGCGCCAACGGACCGCCATCGGCGCTGATGACCGCCTGAAGAGTCGGCTGGACCGGCGCACCGCATTCGGGGCATCTCCCGGCGGCGTCTATCCCCTTGAGGTTGTAGCCGCAGTTCAGACAGTGGACCGTCAGACGCACCGTTCCGCGCGGCAGATCGGGCGAAATCTGGTCGTTCTTCTCGGGCGGCGTCATGGTCCACGGTTGTGTTGCGAGGTCTGGCTATTCTAAGTCGGCACTGACGCCGCCGGCTGCGACCCTGGGACAATAGACGCGCCCGGAACGGTCGCAACAGGCTGCTCAGTTCGCTGGAAGGCAAGGTCCTGATGCCGCCGTCCTTGAGCGTCGCGCATTGCCCTCCGCAGGCGATCGATTGAATCTGAGTCCTTGCCGTGTCGCGTCGCCGGACATGCGCAGCGGTCGGTATCAGTCCTGCTCTGCCTCGATCTCGGGCGTTGCTCGCGCGGGAGAGCGAACGACGCGTTCGTGGCGGGGACAACGTGTTGTCCGGGATCGGACGCGCGAGCCCCGCCGGCATGATTCAATGCCGCTTTGATCCCTTGGCGACCCTGCACTAACATAGCAAACTTATGAAAGGCGTCATACTTGCGGGCGGGTACGGCACGCGGCTCATGCCCATGACCCGCGTCACCAATAAGCACCTTCTGCCGGTCTACGACCGGCCGATGGTCTACTTTCCTATCGAGTCGCTGCTTACGGCGGGGGTGACGGAGATTCTCCTCGTTACGGGCGGCAACAGCCCTGGCGCATTTCTCGAACTGCTGGGTAACGGAAGGGAGTTCGGCCTCAAGGATCTTTCGTACACCTACCAGCGCGGTGCGGGCGGCATCGCGGAGGCGCTGGGCCTGGCCGAGGACTTCGCCGACGGTCAGCCCATCGTGGTGATCCTCGGGGACAACATCTTCGAGCACGGCCTGGGGATCGTCGCGGCCGAGTATGAAGCACAGTTGAAGCGCCATTCGGGCCACGGCGCACGGATCGCGCTCAAGCAGGTGAATCACCCCCAGCGTTTCGGCGTGCCGCGCTTTGAGAGGCTCAGCCCCGACGGCACACCAGCCGGCCGCATCCTCGAGATCATCGAAAAGCCCAGGAATCCGCCGAGCCGCTACGCGGTCGTTGGCCTCTACATGTACGACGCCTCCGTCTTCGAGATCATTCGGGGGCTCAAGCCCTCCGCCCGCAATGAACTTGAGATCACCGACGTCAACAACGCCTATCTTCTCCGCGGCGAACTCGAATACTCGATGCTCGAAGGTTGGTGGTCCGACGCCGGGACGATCGAGAGCCTGCACCACGCTTCGGGCCTCGTCGCCACGCGCGGCGCCAACGGCAAGGGCCCGGCCCGCAAGGGCAGCGCCGCCATGGACGAAGACTGAATCATGATTGAACGACCCTGCAGGCCCAGGCGCATACTCATCACCGGAGGCGCCGGATTCATCGGCTCGGCACTGGTGCGCATGATCCTCGAGCGCCTGCCCGGAGCCGAGGTCGTCAACCTCGATGCCCTCACCTACGCCGCGAGCCTGTCGGGTCTTGAAGACGTGCTTGAACATCCGCGGCACCGCTTCGTGCGCGGCGACATTGCCGACCGCGCCGCCGTGCGCCGCGCGATGGACGGATGCGACTGCGTCATCAACGTCGCGGCCGAGTCCCACGTCGATCGCTCGATCATTGATTCGAGTCCATTCATCCGCACAAACGTCCTCGGCACACAGGTGCTGCTGGACAGCGCCCGCGAACTCAAGGTGCAGCGCTACCTGCAGGTGAGCACCGACGAAGTCTACGGATCGCTCTCGCTCGACCCGGCTGAGCCGGCATTCACGGAGGCGACACCGCTCAATCCAAGTTCGCCCTACGCCGCAAGCAAGGCGGCGGCGGACCTGCTCGTGCTCGCGTACGTCCACACCTTCGGCTTCCCGGCGATGATCACGCGCTGCTCGAACAACTTCGGGCCAAGGCAGTTTCCCGAGAAGGTCATTCCCCTGTTCACCATCAACCTCATGCGCGGCAAGCGCGTGCCGCTCTACGGCGACGGCCTCAACGTCCGCGACTGGATTCACGTCGATGACCACTGCGCCGCGATCATCGCCGCGCTGGAGCGCGGCCAGGCCGGCCGAGTCTACAACGTCGGCGCGAGCAACGAACATCCCAACGTCGAACTCACGCACATGCTGCTCAGGTTGACCGGCCGCGATCCCTCCTTCATCGAGCACGTCACCGACCGCCTCGGCCACGACCGCCGCTACGCGATCGACTCGACATGGACCCGCAAGGCGCTGGGATGGGAGGCGACGCGCTCGCAATGGCCCGCTGCTCTCGAGGACACCGTGCAGTGGTACCGCGAAAACCAGAAGTGGTGGGAGAGCATCCTGTCGGGTGCGTACCGCGAGGAGAATGATCGGCTCGCTGCGTCCCATTCCTGACTGCTTCAGGCGCGCCTTCGTCCAATGCATCCGGGGGCGGCGCAAGCGGCTCAGCACGAGTCGCCATGCTGTCGCGATGCTGCTACTTGGCGTGGCACACGAGGCACAACTGGCTGTTGACGTTGCTGATTCGCAGGAGATCATCGTGCCCGCCGCTGCGGTGCGGCTCGTGGCAGGTCGCGCAACTCACGACCCATTGCGCCTGCCCGTCCACGATCATCTGGCGCAGGCGACCCATGCGCGAGCCGCCGAAGGTCTGGTTCTCCCACGTGCTGCGCGGATTGAAGCCGCCCGGCTCAGGCTCGATCCACACAGCGTCGGCGCCGACCGGGTGCTCGTCCGTCAGGTCGGTGCCGAGCAGCGCGCCGAGTCGGGCAGTCGGGCGCACCCGCTGGGCGCCCATGAACACGGTGCCCTGCGCGCCGCCGTAACTGTCGAGTGCAACCGTTCCGTCGTGGCAGCCCATGCACAGGAGGCTGTAGGTGTCCAGCGCCTCATCACGGCTGCGGTCGCCTCCGTACATCTGATAGAACTGCGCCGGACTCGGCAGCGCATGATTCCACAGGCGGCCGGCCGCGTAGCCGTTGATCTCGATGTCCGCCGCGTTGTGCGGCGTGTGGCAGGGAAGGCAGATCTGGTTCTTCGCCCAGCCGGCCTCGGAGAAGTCGTGCGCACTGCCTGTGATCTGCGCGCTCGCCGGCGCAGCGCAGAGCATCGCCGCCGCCGCGACCAGCCGCACTCGTGCGAACGTGCTTCGCTTCATCGAGTTCATCTGTCCACCTCGCATTCCGGGAAAGGGGCACTGATCGGCGTGCACCGATGCCGCACGGCCCTCATTTGACCCAAAGCGGGCATCAGTTCCTTCCGGTCATTCTGAACCCGATGCACCGCACTCGCAATGGGGAAATCACCCTGATTGCAATCTCAGGCTTCCACTCTCGTGGCGGAAGGCAAAGGCGGTCCCCCATGGCGGGATTGAGTCTTGCTGTCGGATCGATGCGCCGTCACTCGAAGCGAGCAAGCACCGGCAGACGCCGCCGCCCTCCGGCCCCGGTCGGGGGATTTGAGGTTCACTTCGGACCTGCACGGGAGACCCGGCTGACAGCCGGATGTCCGACTACTTCGCGTGGCAGGCGAAGCAGAGTTGGCTGGACGCGTTGTCGATGCGCAGAAGATACTCGTGGCCGCCGCGGCCGTGCGGCTCGTGACACGTCGCGCAACTGACGACGGAGCGCTCCACACCGTCAACCATCATCAGTCGCAGGCGCCCCATGCGCGAGTTGCCGAAGACCTGGTTCTCCCACGTGTGGCGCGGATTGAGATCACTCGATTCAGGCTCCGGCCAGGCGGCGCTGACGCCGACGGGATGCTGCTTCGTGAGATCGGTGCCGACGAGTCCGCCCCCGGTGAGGAATGTGCTCCCGGGGTCGCCGCCGAAACTGTCAAGCGCGACGGTCCCGTCGTGGCAGCCCATGCAGAGGATGCTGTACGAGTCAAGCGCTTCATTTCGCGCAAGGTCGCCAGCGTAGGTCTTGTAGATCTGGCCGGGCGCGGGGAGACTGTGATTCCACAGTCGGCCGGCCGCATAGCCGTTGATCTCGACGCGGGAGGCGTTGTGGGGCGTGTGGCATGGCAGGCATGATTGCGCCTGCGCCCATCCCGCCCCGGTGAAGTCGTGGGAACTGCCGATAATCTGCCCGCTCGACATGGCGGCAAAGACGAGAAGGACCGCGACTGACGCACCGTGGATCGAAGTAGCGCCAGGTCCCATCATGACCGATCTCCTTGCTCGACGACAACGCAAGCCCCCGCGCGCAACGCGCGGAAGCCCGAAGGAGATTTCGGTCAGAACCAGAGGCGACTTGCGTCGCCGGACCGTTGCTGGTGAGCGAGCGATTGGATGGCCTGACCATCATTAGGCAGCCGCCCGGACCAAAGCCACCGGGGAGACTCGAACTCCCGACCTGCAGATTACAAATCAGCCGCTCTGCCGACTGAGCTACGGTGGCGTCGGAGCATCGATTGTAGTCGGACCGCACCGGACCAGAGATGAAGTCAGATTGGCTGCGATCAACTCGGCCGATCGCACTTCGCATCAGGGGTGGAACGGCCAGATAAGCGGCGCGAGGCACGAGGTGATCGTCCACATCGTGAGGTTCAGCGGGATGCCGATCCGGAAGTAGTCGGTGAACCGGTATCCGCCCGGACCGAAGACCATCAGGTTCGTCTGGTACCCGATGGGTGTCGAGAAACTAGCGGACGCGGCCATCATGATGCTCATGGCGAAGGGGGTGAAGTCAACGCCCAGTTCAACCGAAATCGCGTGGGCGATCGGAAAGACGAGCACGGCCGCGGCGTTGTTGGTGATCAGTTCCGTGAAGAGCATGGTCACACCATACGTGATGACCAGCGCCATCCAGGGATTGCCCGGAGCGAGGCTGACAAGCGTGTGGGCCATGGACGCGGCGGCGCCGGTGACTTCGAGGGCGCGCCCGAGCGCAAAGGCGGCCGCGATGACGATGAGAACCTGCCAGTCCACGCTCTTGCGCGCCACATGGCCGGGCACGCAGCGGGTGATGATCATCAGCCCCGCGGCCGTCATGGCGCCCACGAGCGTCGGCACGCCGAAGAACGTGATTGCCCCGATCATGCCCGCGAGGATGAGCATCGCCAGCAGCGCCTTCTCATGGCGCGGCGGGTTCGAGTTCTCGATCTTGCTCACCAGGTAGAAATCGCGGTTGTTGCGCTGCTGCTCGGCGAAGTTCGGATGGGCTTCGAGCAGCAGGGTATCGCCCGGCTTGAGGATGATGTCGCCGATCTTCCTGCGGAGGCGCTCGCCATTGCGAGCCACGGCGATCACGACCGCGTTGTAGACCTTGCGGAACTGCCCGTCGCGGATCGTCTTGCCAACCAGGCCGCACGAATCGGACACCACCGCCTCGATGAGGCACCGTTGCGAACGGGGAGCGTCGAGTTTGAAGACCTGATCGCTGGCCGGCGTCAGGCCGCGCACACGGTGCAGATCCACGATTGAATCGACGATGCCCACGAAGATGAGGCGGTCGCCGGCCAGAAGGCGCTCCTGCGGCCCGACGGCGGGAATCACCTGTCCCTGGCGGTCGATTTCCGCGAGAAACAGGCCGGTGAGTTGGCGCAGGCCCGCCTCCTCAATCGTCTTGCCGATCAGCGGTCCGGCCGCGTCCACGGTCATCTCCACCGTGTAGGCGCGCGGATCGTCCTGGGGGCTGATGGGTGGCTTGCGGTCGGGCAGCAGCCATCGACTGAAGATCAGCACATAGGTGATTCCCGCGAGAGCACAGGGGATTCCCACCTTGGCGATCTCGAATAGGCCGATCGGATTGCGGCCGGGCAGGCTCGCCCACATGCCGCCTACGACGAGGTTGGTGCTCGTTCCGATCAGCGTGCAGGTTCCGCCGAAGATCGCGGCATAACTGAGAGGGATCATGAGTTTGGACACGCTCAGCCGGTGCTGCTTGGCCCAGTCGCTCACGGCAGGGATGAGCATCGCGACAAGGGGCGTGTTGTTCATGAAGGCGCTGAAAAAGGCCACGGGGAACATCAGCCGCGCCTGAGCGGCCACGATGTGCCGGGGCCGGCCGAGGAGGCGCTGGCCAAGCCACGTGACGCCGCCCGTCTCCTGCAGACCCGCCACCACCACGAACAGAACGGCAACGGTCAACATGCCTTCGTTCGCCATCCCCGCAACAGCATCCTTCGGCGTGAGAATGCCCAGCAGGACCATGAGCGTAACTCCGCCCACAATCAGGACGTCTGTGCTGATGCGGTTCCAGATGAGAAGCAGGAGGATAAGAAAGATGACGCCGACGGTGGCCCAGGCGTGCCAGCCCGGCGGTCCGGCGGTCAGCGCGGGGTCGGTCTGGGACAGAATGGTCAAGGCGGAATGAAACACGGAGGCCGACTTCCCCGTCGTGGTCGGGTGTGCGCCGTTGGGGCCGATAAGAGTAGACCGCGCGTGCGGCTCAGTCTCTTTCATCGGCCTGTCGCGGCCGCTTCACCATCGAGTGGCGCCGGATTGCGCTCCTGATCAACCTCGGTGGCGGCCGGGAGAGTGTACAATGCCGACATGTCCACCGAGCGTTATGAACCCTCGCGGCGGGTCGCCCAACTTGTTGCAGACGAGTTGTCGTTTCTCATCGCGTTTCGCCGTGATCTGCACGCGCATCCCGAACTCAAGTATGAGGAGAGGCGGACGAGTCAGAAGGTGCGTGACGCTCTCGGCGCAGCCGGCATCGAACACGTAGCCGGCCTCGCCGGCGGCACGGGCGTGCTCGCCTGCATCCAGGGGGCGAACGGCGAAAGCGCGATCGCCCTTCGCGCCGACATGGATGCCCTTCCCATTACTGAAGAGAACGAGTTGGAGTACGCTTCGACCCATCCCGGTGTGATGCACGCGTGCGGACACGACGGACACACGACCATCTGCCTCGGCGCCGCCCGCATCCTCAAACGAATGAGCGATGAGGGGGGACTGCCGCGCAGCGTCAAGTTCCTCTTTCAGCCTGCTGAGGAGGGTGGCGCCGGCGGCAAGCGCATGGTCGAGGATGGCTGCCTGACTGACCATGTGCTCGGACCGCGCGTCGAGGAGATGTTCGGCCTGCACTGCTGGCCGACGCTCCCGCTGGGCACCGTCGCCACGCGGCCGGGTCCGCTCCTCGCCGCGACGGACCACTTCACGGTGACGATGCGCGGGAAGATGGGCCACGCCGCCTCGCCGCACTTTTCGCACGACCCCATCGTCGCCGCCGCCGAGGCGGTCATGGCGCTCCAGGCGATCGTCAGCCGCAACGTCGATCCCCTCGAATCAATGGTCATTTCGGTGACGAAGATTCACGCGGGCACGGCGTACAACGTCATTCCCGAGGCCGTCGAGTTCGCCGGCACGATGCGCACGCTCACCGATGAGTTGCGCCGCTTCGGCCGCACGCGCTTCTACGAGACGGTGGTCAACGTCGCGGCCATTCACCGCTGCGTCGCCGAGATCGAGTGGGAACCAGGTTACCCCGTGACGCGAAATGATCCGGGTGCAGTCCAGGCGTTCTTCAAGGTGGCGCGCAATGCAGTGGGGGAGGAGAGGGCGACGCTCTACCCCGTGCCCTGCATGGGTGGAGAGGACTTTTCCTACTACTGCAATGAAGTGCCGTCGTGCTTCTTTCTTCTCGGCCAGCAGCGACGGGCCGATGAGCCTTACCCGATGGTCCATACGCCGCGGTTTGACTTCAACGACGATTCACTGGCGCTAGGGGTTGAGATGTTCTGCCGCCTGGCGCTGGGGATCGGGCGCGAGTAGATGATGTATTGACGCGGTGGCGTCGCGCATGTTTAGCCTCGACCCGAAGGCTCGGCACAGGGGAGCGCATTCCGGCCGCCGAACGCAATCGACTTGAATAGGAGTGCATCGTGTACAGGTACGGGATTCGGAGATGTCGAAAGGTAGGACGCCTCACGTTGTCCCGGCTCGCTTTATTCTCCGCGATCGCCGCCGCTCTCTTTCAATGCGCGCCCGCTCATGCACAGGAGGGCGAAACGCGCAACGCGGCGACGTGGTACCAGCGCGCCATCGACGATCTCAGCCGCCTGACGCGCGAGGAACTTGATCTCGTCGAGCAGTACCGGGCCGATCCGGGCCGTGGGCCGTCGCCCGAAGTGCAGCGCATCCTCGCCAAGGCCGGTCCCGCGATCGACCAGGTGCTCCGGGCGGCGCCGCGCGGTTACAGCGACTTCGGCCTGCGGTACGAAGCCGGCTTCGACCTGCTCCTGCCCCATCTCAGCCCGCTCCGCGCGATTACAAGACTGATGCAGGCGGACGCGGTCGCGCGGCTTCATGCAGGCGACTCGGCTGCCGCTGCGGAGCGCATCGCCGCCATGTACCGCCTCGCGGACCACGTCGGCGACGATCACATCCTCATCAGTTCCCTTGTGAGCCGCTCCATCTTCGATCTTGCCGACACCGCCGCGCAGTCGGGCTTCGACCGCGGGGCGTTCGACCCGGCCGCCGCCGCGATCCTGCTCCGTTCGACGCAGGCATTCGACCATGGCGATCCGTTCCAATCGATCGACGCCCTGGTCATGGAGCAGACGCTGGCGGTCAACTTCGTGCGCGAGCACTTCACCTCGGATGATCCTGCGAAGTGGTCCGAGATCCTCGGAGGCCTGACGAATGAGAGCGATCTTGATGAGCAGTTCGCCTCGATGACGCGCGAGACGCTCGAAGGGCACCTCAACCAGTACAGCGCCCTCATGGATCGCTACGTCGAGATCTGGTCGGGAGACGATCCCGAAGTTGTGCGCGCGCAACTGAAGGAGATCGAGGCCGACCTCGAAGCCGGGCGTTACGGGCTGATCGCCCAGCTTCTGCTCCCCGCCCTCAGCCGCGCCTACGAGTCGATGCTGGCCGGGCGCGACAAGCTTCACGCCCGCGTCGAACTGCTCGAGGGAATCGTCAAGGGGCAGGTGGATGCACAATCGCTGACCAATGCCGCAGTGTGGTATCGTCGAGGCATCGCCAGGTCCGGCGCTCTCGATCCGCGCTGGAAGGATGCGATTGACGCCTTCGACGCGGGGCGGCCGCTGACCACCGATGAGGTCGCGGCGCTGACGGATTCGGCCCGGTCCGCGCAGGCCGCCGTGGCCGATTTCATCGAAGGCTCGAACCTCCGCCGCTGCGACTTCTCGACGGAGCGCAACGCCCGGGAGATGTTCGTGCCGGCCTACGCAGGGGGGATGCGCGACGGCTTCCGCCTGCTGGCGCTCGAGGCGGTGCGACTGGGCGCGCTCGGCGACACGGCGGGCGCGGCACAGCATCTCGGCGCGGCCTTTCGCATGGCGGCGCACCTCGGCGAGGATGCCATCATCATCAGTTCTCTTGTGACTCGCGACGGCTTTCTGCTCGCCGCACGCGCCGCCGCCGCCATCGAACAGCGACATCACTTCAGCGAAGAACAGCGGCACGAACTCGCCGCCGCCATCCGGCGCAGCGGCGCAAGCGATCCCTTCGGGTTCATTGGCGCGACCATGAAGTCGCGCGAACACCTGGCCGCAATCCTCTGGGGCTGGGGAAGCGGTGAGCGGCGCGATCCGCGGAAGCGGATCCTGGACGACTGGCTCAAGACCGTTGACGCCGACGGCCTTGTTTACCTCCTTGCCATGCTCGACTCGCTTCAGTACGGTGCGGAAGGGGCGCCTCCTTTCCCGAAGCCTGATGTCAGCCGGCTCGGCGAGTACCTGCTCAGGGAGACGATTGAGCTGGCGGAGATTGATGCGCCGTTGTTTGACGAGTCGGCCCGCGCAGGGCGCGAGAGTGCGTTTGCGATCCCAGAGACGGCGAGGATCGTCGGCGTCGCCTCGCGCATGAGCAGCGCGCGGCGCGATCAGTGGACGACGATCGCCTGGGCGCAGGCGCGCGCCGGCGAAGAGGATCAGCCGAAGACACCGGATGACAAGTGAGTGGCGTGTTCGCCAAGCGGCGCGTCACCTGCGCCTCGCGCCCTACGATGTCGAGATGCAGCGGCGCTACCGCCTGACAGTCCGCTACGACGGGTTCGAGTTCCACGGATGGCAGAAGCAAGGTTGCGAGGAGCAGCCGCTGCGCACGGCCCAGGGCGTGCTCGAGTCGGCCGTCAGCCGTGCCGTGCGCCAACCCGTAACGCTCATCGGCGCCAGCCGCACCGACGCGGGCGTTCACGCGCTCGGCCAGGTCGCGGCGTTCACCGCCGAGACGACCATTCCTGCGGAGCGACTTCACCACGCGATCAACCGCTTTCTTCCCGAGGACATCGCCGTGGCCGCCGCGCGCGAGGTCGAGCCGGGCTTTGATCCCATCGCCATGGCGCAGCGCAAGGCCTATCGCTACACGATCCACAACGCGAGCGTGCGACCGGTCTTCGGGCGGCATCGCGTGTACCACTGCTGGCACGCGCTGGACGAGCGCGCCATGCATGCCGCGGCGCAGCATCTCGTGGGCACGCACGACTTCGCCTCCTTCGCCAACGCCCACCACGGCCGCGACTCGACCGTGCGGACGATCTTCAGTTGCTCCGTCGATCGGCAGGGCGAGCGCCTCACGATGGACGTCTGCGGCTCGGGGTTTCTTTACCACATGGTGCGGATCATCATCGGCACCCTCGTCGAGGTCGGGCGCGGGGCGCTGGCAGTGGAGCAGGTGCCGCGCATCCTCGCGGCGCGCGATCGCGCGCAGGCGGGACCGACGCTCGATGCCGCGGGACTTTGCCTGATGTGGATTCGATATCCGGGAGATGAAGCGGGCGGCGACGCGGGCGACGGTTTGCACAACGCCGTGGTTTAGGCGACGCTCTGGGAGCGCAGGCCACGCGAGCGCGCAGACGTGTGACACGGCGTCGCGCTTCGCGTCGCTCTGCCGTGAGGTCTGACGGAATCAAACGTCCCTGCCCGTCCGGCATAGCCAGGCGAAGCGCCAGGCCATGCCACGCATCAGCGCGAGGGCGCGGCCTTGCCGTCGCAGCCTTCGATGCAGACTCAGGCCGGAAAGCCTCCCTGCAGAGCACGGTGCCCGCCACCTCCTGCGGATCGTCACGCGCGGCGGACGGCCAGCCACGGCTGGCCGTTGACGACGCGTCGATCGACGCGAGAGACGGCGAGGCCGCGTTCACGGCAGGCGCGGGCGATCCACGAATAACTGTGCCGGATCATCCCCGACTGGTCCGATTCGTGGCTGCGGCCGACCCACCCGCTGCCTCTGTAATCATCGTTGCGGTACCAGTGCGCCGGCTGGTAACTGGTGAGGAAGATCGCGTCTGCGGTTCCCGTCTTCGCCACGCCGTCGAGCATGGCGCCGATCTGCGACTTGTCCGCGTGCGTCCAGACGCTGCGCGCGATGAAGTGCGTGAAGGTCGAGTTGAACACAGTGAAGTCGAAGCGGTCGTTGTGGTCGAACCGCGGCCGCTTGAGGCGGACGATCTCCGGATCGACGATGTGCGAGAGGCCGTATTGAAGCATGTCGCGGTTGGGTTCGATGCCGCAGTAGTGTCCGGCGTCGAGCAGAGGGATGATCCACCTGCCGCCGCGCAGGCAGCCGCAGCCGATGTCGAGGACGGTGCTGTCCGGGCCGAGGCCGAAGTCGAGCAGGGCGGCGAGTTGCTCGCGGCCGACGGTCTCGAAAACCTCCGGCGGTCCGCCGAGGAACTGTTGCTCATGCGTGGATGGCGTGTGGCTCATGGGACGGGCAGACGGTAGAAGTGAGGCGGCACGGCTTCAACTTCACGCCCGATGTCGCTTGCGGCGTTTGTGCGGCTTGGCGACTCCGGGAGGGGCTTCGCCGGGCTGACGGCCCGCGGTGACGGTGCGGCGTTCGAGTTCTGATCGCTTCACCTTGCCATCGGCGCCGGAAGTCTTGAGCGACTTGATCTGGTCACGCAAGGTCGCCGCCTTCTCAAAGTCCAGACGCTCGGCCGCTTCGAGCATCTCCTTCTCGAGATCGGCGATGAGTTCAACGCGTTCGTATTCAGGCTCCGCCTCCGCGATCGCTTCGCGCACCGTGCGGTTGGCGCGGACCTCGAGTTCAATGCCGCGGCGGATCGCCTTGACGATCTGCGTGGGCGTGATCCCGTGTTCGGCGTTGAAGGCCAGCTGCTTCTCGCGCCGCCGGCTCGTCTCCTCGATCGCTTCGCTCATCGCCGCCGTGACCCGGTCGGCGTACATCACGACCTGCGCGTTGACGTTGCGGGCGCAGCGGCCGATCTGCTGGATGAGGCTGGTGGCGCTGCGGAGGAAGCCCTCCTTGTCGGCGTCGAGGATCGCCACGAGCGAGACTTCCGGCAAGTCAAGCCCTTCGCGAAGGAGATTGACGCCCACGAGCACGGAGAACTCGCCCTCGCGCAGCGCGCGCAGGATCTCCCAGCGGTCGAGCGTCTCGATGTCGCTGTGCAGGTAGCGCGTGGCAAGGCCCTTCTCAGTCAGGTAGCGCGTCAGGTCCTCGCAGAGGCGCTTGGTCAGGGCGGTGACGATGACGCGCTCATGACGCGCAGCGATGGCCTCGCAGCGGGCGATGAGGTCGGGAATCTGGCCGTCAGCGGGCCGGACAACGATCTCGGGATCGACCAGCCCTGTGGGGCGGATGACCTGCTCGGCAATCAGCCCGCCGCTCTTTCCCAGTTCATAGGGCGCGGGCGTGGCGCTGACATAGACGACGCGAGGCACCATTCGCTCAAACTCGTCGAAGCGCAGCGGCCGGTTGTCGAGGGCGCTGGGCAGGCGAAAGCCGTGATCAACGAGCACCTGCTTGCGCGCCTTGTCGCCGTTGAACATGGCGCGGACCTGCGGGATGGTCACGTGCGACTCGTCGATGAGCAGGAGCCAGTCGCCCTTTTCCCGCCCGGGCACATGATTGAAGTAGTCCAGGAGCGTAAAGGGCGTCTCGCCGGGCTTGCGGCCGTCGAAGAAGCGCGAGTAGTTCTCGATGCCGGAGCAGTAGCCCACTTCCTCGATCATCTCAAGGTCGTACTTCGTGCGCGCGAGGAGTCGCTGGGCTTCAAGGAGTTTGCCTTCGTGGCGCAACTGAAGGACGCGGGCGTCGAGTTCCTCGCGGATTGCTTCGAGCGCGTGGTGCAACTGGTCTTCCGGCATGACGTACTGCACGGCCGGGGTGACGAAATAGCGATCGACATCGGCGATGAGTTCGCCGCTCGTCTGATCGATGACCTGGAGCGCTTCAATCTCATCGCCGAAGAGTTCAATGCGCAGGGCGTGGGTCTCGTTGGCGGGGTGAACTTCGATGACGTCGCCGCGGGCGCGGAAGGTCCCGCGGGCCCGCTCGAACTCGTTGCGCTGGTACTGCATGTCGGCCAGGCCGAGCATGAACTCGCGCCGGTCGAGCACGCCGCCCTTCTGGAGGTGCATGACCTTGCGCTTGAACTCCTCGGGCGAGCCGAGGCCGAAGATGCACGAGACGGAGGCGACGACGATGACATCATCGCGGCTGACGAGATGGCTGGTGGCGGCGAGGCGCAGGCGGTCGAGGTCGTCATTGCGCGAGGCGTCCTTCTCAATGTAGATGTCGCGCTGCGGGATATACGCCTCGGGCTGGTAGAAGTCGTAGTAACTGACGAAGTAGGACACGGCGTTGCGCGGGAAGAGTTCCTTCATCTCCTCGTAGAGTTGGGCCGCGAGCGTCTTGTTGTGGCTCAGGATGAGCGTGGGTTTCTGGAGGCGCGCGATGACGTGGGCCATCGTGAAGGTCTTGCCCGTACCGGTGGCGCCGAGGAGGCAGATGCTCTTCTGGCCGCCTTGCAGTGCGCCGGTAATGGTCTCGATGGCGGCAGGCTGATCGCCGACGGGCTTGAAGGGAGCGACCACCTCAAAGGGACGATGCGACATGAGTGGATTGTACGAGCCGCGCCCGATGCCTGCAGCGACCCGCGCGCCGCGGCGAACCGCGCCGTCTTCGACGCGATGTCCCGCTCTGAAATCAAGACAAAACCGCGTACGCGCGATTGCGCGTACGCGGTTTGTGAAGGTCGGGAGCGAATGCGCCGCGAGGATGCGGCGGCTCGACTTGCTCAGCCTTCCGCGCCTTCCTTGGGCGGTTCGACCGGCGGCGCGGGCACGGGCAGACCCGCTTCGCGCAGCAGTGCGTCGATCAGGTCGGTCTTTTCCTTGAGCGGCCGGGCCGGGTGCAGGCCGCCGTGCTTCACCTTGCCGTCGGCGCCGATGATGGCGACGTGGGGAATGCCGCGCACGCCGTATTCGGGATTGAAGACGTCTTCGGTTGAGAAGACCACGGGCCAGGTGAGGTTGCGGGTCTTGATGTACGACGCCATGAGGGTGTATTCCTTCTGAGGATCACCGGTGGTGTCGATTCGCTTCTCCTCCGCCTCGTTGTCGTAGTGAGCGCCCTGGAGGCTGGTCACGCCGATGATTCGGACGGGATAGCCCTTGTAGTGCTCGACGAGTTCGCGCACCTTGGGGAAGGAGGCGACGCACGGTCCGCACCACGTGGCCCAGAAGTCGAGGACGACGACCTCGCCCTTGATCGCGCCCAGTGAAGTGATGCTCGGATCGCTCGACCAGTCGATGGTGATTTCCGGGGCCTTGTAGCCGATCAGTTCGCCGCGGGCGAAGGCGCCGTTGAGGTAGGCCGCGATGCCGCTGTACGACTTGGCCATTCGCTCATCCGTGGCTGCGGCCGCGGCGCCGCTGGCCAGCGTCGCCATGGTCTGGCGGACCCGATTGTAGTCGGCGGCGTTGTCGGGGTTGGCCTTCTTGTAGAGTCCGAGGTAGCCGATGTAGCCGCGCGCCAGTTTGTCGGCGTACTCGGGCTTGAGAAAGCGCTCGAGGCCGAGAATCTCCTTGCGGGCCTGCGCGATGACGGGGTCGCTCAGGTTCCCCATGTTGGAGAAGAGGTTGTTGGCGGCGCCCATGGCGACGGCGCGGCCGAGGGAGGGGTGGCTGATCATCTTGCGCAGCATCTCGACGCGCGCTTCGTCATCCTGGGCGTTGCGGTAGTCGTTGGCGAACAGCGCGATGCGGGCCACGGCCCCATCCACTTCCGTACTCTCGAGGAAGGTGCGCAGGCGCTCAAGCGCCTGGGGATAGGTCTGCGTGTACTGGAGAATCGGGCCGTGCGCCAGCAGGCGACCGATCTGCGCGCCCGTCATCTCGGAGACGTTGAGATCGCCCAGCGCATCCTTGGCGAGTTGCACGATGACTTCGCGGTCGGTGGGCTTGGCGGCCATGCCGTCGTCATAGGTCTTGATCACCTTCTCGATCTGTTCGTCGGTCGGGGGAGCCGCGTGAAGGAGTCCCGCCGCGCCGATGAGCGCAGCGGCAGCAATGAGACCCGTAGTGATCCGCATCATGGTTCTTCTCCTGTTGGCCCGTGAAGGGCCGGGGGTGGGAAAGTTCGCTCGGGACGAACCGCCCGCCGATGTTGGCAGGCTGCTTAACGCTACGCCGCCCGAACGGGAAATTCATGCCTCGCTTGGACGGGGACCGAAGATTACCGGGCCGAGGGCGGTCAAGTCCTGACTCCCGTCCAGGTTACGAACCATTGCGCGGAGGCCTGAATGGCTCAGCAGCATGATGTGAGCGTGGGACAACCAACCGTGATCGGCGGCAACTGCCGGCTGGTGGGCGAGTTGTACCTCGAGGGAAGTGCGATCATTCACGGCCGCATCGAGGGCCAGATCGAAGTCTCGGAGACCCTCGAGATTGGGGAAGGGGGCGTGGTCAGCGGGACGATCCGTGCCGGCGCCGTGGCGGTCCACGGCCGCGTCGAGGGGGAGGTTTACTGCGCCGACGCGCTGCATCTCTGCTCAACCGCGAACCTGGCTGGAGACGTCTATGCCGCGGCCTTTTCGGCGGAGGAGGGGGCAACGTGCCGCGGACAGGTCGTGATCGGTCAACAGGCGGTGGCGGCGGCGCAGGCATCACGCGCTGCAAGCCGCGGCGCGCCGCCGGCGGCCGAAGAGGAGTCCGTCGCCGGCCACATCGAGCAGGCCTCGGAAACGGCCGTCAGCACCAGTTCCAACGCTGCTCGATCACTGCTGCGCCGGCGGCCCAGCCTCCTCACCGGCGGCGCCCGTAACGCGGCCGGCTGAGTCCTCCACCCACGACGGCGGACGAGTCCACATGCTCCAGGGTTTCGGTCGATCGCGTCGGGAGGCGGAGGATGACCGGGCGGTCGGGTCGCGCCCTGGTCCCGCGCGCGAGGCACGGGCGGTGACAGCGCCGGCGCCAGCGGCCATGCGATCGGTTCGCTGTCCTTTCTGCGAAGCGCCCTTCGAGGTCTCGATCAAGGCGATCAACGGCCGTTGTCCGAAATGCACGCGGCCGATGCGCTTCGAAGACGCCGAACTCAACGGCTTGTGCAACCAGAACGTGACGACGATGGGCACCGTCCGCATCGGCCGCAAGGGGGTCGTGCGCGGCCGCATCGAGTGCGGCGCCCTGGTGGTGAGCGGCCAACTCGACGGCACGATCCGCATCAACGGCTGCTGCATCGTCCAGCCCCGCGGCGTCCTCCGCGGCGAGATCGCGGCGCGGTCGATGATGATCGAGCGCGGCGCGTCGTTCGAGGGGTCTGTAGAGATCGGCGGGAAGGACGCGGCCCGCCCGGCGGCGTAGAGAGGCGAGCGCGCAAGCGCCATGCTTGCCAGGACGCTCAACGCGAAAACGCAACCACCCGCGTCCATCATGAACGCGGGTGGTCGTGAATTGACAGGTCGTCCGTGACCTGATGGAAACGCGAGTCGATCAGGCGGCGCGGCGGCCGTAGCGGCGCGTGCCGTAACGGCGGGTGCCGTAGCGGCTGCCGGTGCCGACGAGGCGAAGGCCCGTCGTGCGGCCGTAGCGGCGGCTGCGGGTCTTGTTCGTGCGGCGTGACTTGCTCTTCCAGGTACGGGTCGTCTTGCCGGTCTTGCGCGTGGTGTTGCCCGTGCCGTATCCGTAGCCGAAGTTGAACCCGTAGTTGTTCCACGTGCCGTTGGTCGACCAGTAGCCCGGGCAGCCCTTGACGGGCTTGAAGTTGCCGCGGACGTTGGGATTGAACCCGGTGGGCTTGCGGAAGCAGTTGCTGAAGCAGTTGGCGACGTGCCAGCAGATCTGGTTGGTCGTCCAGTTGTAGCACTGCGCCGGCGTGATCCAGCCCTGCTGAAGGGCGTACTGGATCATCTGCGGCCAGATCGTGTTCTCAGTCTTCCTGCAGTTGGTGCTGTTGGTCTTGCAGTTGAAGGAGGGGAACCAGATCGTCTTGCCGTTGAACTTGGTGCTGAACGCCAGGCCGTACTTCTTGAGGTTGCCCCACACGAAGGCGGGGGTCTTGCGGTACTTCGCGGCGATGGTCTCGACCACGCTGTGCGGCGTCTTGCCGTTCTGCACGTTCGTCTTGAAGGTCGGTCCAAAGTTGTACGTCTTGCTCATGATGACTCCTCAGTCATGCGGCACGGGTCGGAGTATTCGACCATGATTGTGCCTGGTTTGCGAATGTCCGGAGGACTGTCGCGGATTCGGATCACCCGTCGGCGTGCGGCAAACGATTCGGCTCGTCGTGCACCCTCGTCGATCCATCCATCCCCTTGACGGCCAGTCTGCTCCCGACGCCACTGAACTCCACACAATGCGGAAGACCCGCAACGCCAGTGCTTATCGACCGCCCGCGAGGATGAAATCACTCGACCTGCAAAACTTGTGATGTGCGTCCGGTAAGGCTCCGCCGCGCATTTCCCGGAGAAACCGGTTGGCGCATCGCGCAACTGGCCCCGACTCTGGCAGTTGCGCCGCAACAGCGCCGCCACTCAACGGCCCGAATCAAACACCTGCGCTGAGCCGTCCGCGAAGAAAAGCCCCACGCGCGAAGGATGCTGCGACCAGAGATGTGCGCCGAGATCCTCCGGCCTGATCCACCTCTGCGGGATGTGCATCTCGTCCTGTGCGTAGCGCTCGAGGAAACGGCACACAGCCCGGCAGCAGAACAGCCCGACCGTCGTCGTCTCGAAGTCGACGCCATCAGCCTCGTGTCTGAGAATCGCCGCGAAGCGTTCGGCACGCTCCGCAGGCACGCGCCATTCGAAGAGCGCCACGGCCGCATCGTTCGCTCCGTTGAAGCGCCATTGCACGTATTCGCGGATCGTCGGCGCACCCGATGCAAAGACGTCGCGGCTGCGCTGAAGGTCGGGGCGGTCGCGCCCGTACTGTCCCGCCGGGTCCCAGAAGATCGTGTCACTCTCCGGCCGCAGCACGCGCAGGCCCGTGTGCGTTCCATGGGTGCGGCCGTAGCAGATCAGCACCTGCACCGCCGCGTGGGAGTGATCGAACGCCTCCGGGCCGGCATGTTCCCGGCTGGACCCGGCCCACTCCGCCGGCGGCGCCGGCCGCGCCGAAGCGCACCCGCCCAACGCTGTTCCGGTCAGGAGCGTCAGCAAGGCAAGCAGCAACAGCGGGCGCGCAGGTGGATCGGTCACGGGAAGAGCCGCGGCTAAGGTTATCCGGCCGGCGATAATAGGGTGCACCCCCGGAGCGCTGCAATACCCGGGCGGGTCGCTCGTTAAGCGTACGGTTACGGCATGGATGAGGCACTGGACACCACGCTCAAGTCGGCCTCGCGCGGTGACCAGGAAGCCTGGCGGCGCCTCATTGATGCCTTCGCACCTCGCGTCTTCGCGCTGCTCAGGTCGCAGTGCCGCGACGGTGAACTGGCCGAGGAAGTTACCCAGAGCGTCTTCTGTACGCTGGCGGCGAAACTGACGGGAGATCGAGGCTATGTCGAGCAGGGCAAGTTTGAAGCCTGGGTCTTCCGCATCGCCATCAACCGCCTGCGCGACGAAATGCGCCGGCGGCGGCGGTACGCGCGGACCTGCCTTGACGCAGCGCTCGACGGAGGCGCCACGCCGCCAGGGGAAGCCAACGCGATTCCGAGCGAAGACCAGGGCGATGAGGAGCGCAAATCCCTGCGCGAGGCCATTGCCCGCCTCAGCCCCGCCGACCGGCAGATCATCGAGTATCGCTACGTCGGCGGCCTCAGTTTCCGGCAGATGGCCGACCTGCTCGACGAGCCGCTTGGAACCGTTCTCGCGAGACAGCACCGTGCGCTGCGCAAACTCCGCGACATTCTTGAAGATGTCCAATCGATCCCGTCCGAGGAGGACGGAGGCGCGAAGGAACACTGACGATGCTTGAACGATACGAGCCGCTACAGCCTGACCCCCGCATCGAGGAGATCGACGCGCGGCTCAGCCGCAGCCTGGCCCCGGGCGCCCGGGAGCGTCTCGTGGCTGGGAGGGTCTTCGAGGCCAGCCGCGCCCACCTGGCGTCCCCTTCGGGCCAGCGTCGGTTCCGCATGGCGAGCGACGGCGAAGAGGGACCGTCCCTGCTGCCGGTGCGCTCCTGGTCGGCGTGGCCGGTGCTCGGCGCCCTCGCCGCGCTCGTGGCGCTTGCGACGTTCATCGCCGTTGTTTTCAGCGTGCAGTCGACCTGGAACAACTACGCGACGAATGACGGCCCCGGCTTCGACGCCGGGAGTGCTGAGTATCTCGCCATCGATGGCGAGTTTGACAGCGCCTTCAGCGTCGCCTCCAGCGCCCTCTACAGCGACATCAGCGCCACCGTCGAATCGCTGCTCAGCAGCGGCGACGAATGGGCATTCTCATCACTCGCAAGCCAACTTCAGGTTTCCACGACGAACCTCTGGGAGGACATGAGTTCCTTCTGACTCGTGTTCGGGCCGTTCCATCGGCCGGGAGCAGCATCCGTGCGATATGGCAAGTCGATTCGGCTCGGCGCGCTCGGCGCGGCCGGCGCAGCAATGTTGACACTGGCCGCGACGGGCCAGGACCGCCCTCGACCCGAACCGGGTCAGCGCCCGCCACAGGAGGTGGTGCGCGGCGAGGGCGCTGAAGGCGAGGTGCGCATCGTGCTCAGGCCTCTCGGAGAGGGCCGGTTCGAGGTGTTCGTCAACGGCGAGCGCGTCGAGGCGCGCGCCGTCGAGCGCATCCGCCGCGCGCTTCAGGATCCGAGGCTCGAGGGACGGCGGCCTGGTCTCGAAGAAGGAGAAGCCGGCGAGCGCCCGGTTCGCCCCGGGCGTTCGCCGCAGGGCGAAGGCCCGCCGCTCGATCGCGCCCTTGCGCGGCCGGGCGCCGAGGGCGAAGGCATGGAAGGCATGCCGCCCATGCGCTCGCCGATCGGGCAGGCATATGCCGGCCCGGTTCCGGAACTCACGGATGAACTGCTCGCTGAAGTCATGGGCGTGATCGCCGATCTCGATGAGCCTCTCCACACGCGACTCAGCAGCGCCATGGAGCGAAACCCCGATGTCGTGCGCAATCGCCTCCAGGCCGACCTGCCGCGCTGGATGACCGCCGTCGAACTCAAGCGCAACGATCCCGAACTCTACGAACTCAATGTCAAGGACCGGCGCCTGGCGCAGGAGACGGGCCGCCTTGTCGGCGAGTTTCACGCTGCGCGACGGGCGGGCGATGCCGAAAAGGTGGACGGTCTCCGGGCCCGGATCGAGACCCTCGCCGCCGATCACTTCGACGTACGCCAGAAGTTGCGCGAGCGCGACCTCGCGCAACTCCAGCAGCGCCTCGAGTTCCTCCGCGCGCAGGTTCAGCAGCGGCGCGAGCGGAGGCAGGAGGTCATCCGCCAGCATCTCCAGCAGTTGTTCGGCGGGCCCTCAGACGAGTTCTGATTCGAGGCCTTGGGCGATCTTCTGAATGCGTCTTCGCCTCCCGGCACGGCGCACTATGATGCGCTCTGCATGAGCGATCCCGCCGCGATGCCCGCCTCGATCACCCGGCGCCCCCTGCGTCTGCGCCTCTGGATCGTCGGCGCTGCGGTCCTCGCGGTGATCGCCCTCGTCTGCCTCGCCTCGCTGCCGTGGACGCTCGGGGCCGGCGCGGATCCCCTCGACCCCGCGGGGCGCACTCGCGCCCGTTACGACATCCAGTCGCTCGATGTGAATCTCCTGCCGCCGCGCTGGAGCCGCTTCGACGCTGATGACGCTTCGCGTTACGCCGCGTTCATCGAGCGCGCCGAGTCGGCGGCGAAGGAGGCGAACATTCGCCCCAACGTCCCGCGCTACTGGCTCGGCACCGATCCCCTTGGCCGCGACTTCCTTGCGCGCCTGCTGCTCGGCGGGTCGGTCAGCCTCGGCATCGGCGTCGCCGCGGCGGCGATCTCCGTCGTCATCGGCACCCTCTGGGGCATGATCGCCGGATACGCCGGCGGCACAACCGATGCCATCATGATGCGCATCGTCGATGTTCTCTACGGCCTGCCTTATGTCCTGCTTGTCGTGCTCCTGGCCGTCGGCATGGACGGGCTGGTGGAGTCGATCGAAGCGGGGGAGATTACCCGGCAGGCCGAGGCCGTCGCCATCGGCGCTTCGTTTCAGCCCTCGTGGAAACTGACGTTCATCCGCAACAACGGCCCGCTCATCAACATTTGTACGCTCCTCATCGCCATCGGCGGCGTGAGTTGGCTCACCATGGCCCGTGTCATTCGCGGCCAGGTGCTCAGCCTCAAGGCCCAGCCCTTCATGGAATCGTGCCGGGCGATCGGCGTGCCGGTGCGCCTCCAGTTCACGCGCCACCTGCTGCCGAATCTCATGGGGCCGATCATCGTTTACGCGACGCTCACCGTGCCGCAGGCGATTCTTCAGGAATCCTTTCTGTCGTTTCTGGGCATCGGCATCCAGGCGCCGATGCCGAGCTGGGGCAACCTCGCGGCCGAGGGTCTGACGCAACTCAACCCTGTCGAGTCGCGCTGGTGGCTGCTGCTGTTTCCGTGCCTGCTGCTGGCTCTGACGCTGCTGGCGCTGAACTTCATCGGCGAAGGCCTCCGCGAAGCGCTC
>CAADHA010000017.1 GCA_900696685.1 uncultured Planctomycetota bacterium | reverse complement strand
TCGGCACGCGCGAGGGCGCGCAGAAGATTCACGCCTCCTGCCCAGGCGGCACGCTGCTCATCCGCGACCCGCACACGCTCCCCGCCGTCCGCGCCGATGCCAACGGCGTGGCCACCATCACCGTCAACGTTCCGCCAATCGCCCGCGGTCGCACCATTCGCATGCAGGCTGCCGCCCCCGTCGAGTGCCAGATCAGTCACACGGTGACGTGGACGTTCGAGTAGTTGGCGTCGCAATCTCACATCGTCCGGCGTCCCTGTCTACCCGTGTAACGATGTCGCGCCCGCCCCTCCCCATCCGCAATCCCTGAGCCTTTCATCCGTCCGTACCTGACGGATGGAACATGTGCTTCCACCTTCGGATGACCCTGGCCGGCTCGTGATCAAGTTGCGCTTTGTCCCTGCGCTGGACCGTGAAGACGCGGTGCAGGAGGCGTGGGTGGCGCCTACGACTGAGTCCTGACGGGCAAGTCGTACCCCACGACGACGGATGAGGGCATGATGGGGTACTCGACCCGGCAGCGGTAAGCGTTGAACAGGGCGGGATTCCAGCCGAGTTGCCTGCACACCTCGCGGAACATATGTGGATAGCGCGGCACATCAGTGGTGTCGAGCGAATGCGGCCCCTGTCCAAGGTGGGCGACCGTGCAGTGCTCGAGAATCCTCTTCTGGTGCCTGTCGAGTACGCTGCCAAATAGGATGGGATCGCCGCGCGGGTTGGCGACCACATAACCTCGGGGCGCCGGCAGCGTGGGCCCGTGTGTGCCGGCGGCGATGATCAGGTCGACGATGAGCGTGCGAATCGGGGCCTTGATGAAGACCGACGCCCCAAGGGTCGGCTCCTGCTCTTCGCGGTACCGCGGCACGTCCGGACGATACAACTCGGCCACGAACGCAGTGACTGCGTGGCGCTGCCCGACATCCTCGGGTTCGAGTTCGACCACGAGGTGACCCCGATCGTTTACGAGGCTATGCACTTTCGGAAGCGGCTGCGTGCCGAACTCCGTCAACAGCGTGCATCCCGGCGCGGTGATGTCGTTGGAGGTGAGTCGATGCCCCAGTGACACGATGGCTTCGGACTTCGGGTCGCGAAGATTGTCCGAATAGGCGGCCGTGCTGCAGAGTTCGATTGGGGCGTCTCCGCGGATGCGACAAAGGTCGACGGCGCCGGAGATGGCGAGCATATTGGCTCGCTGGGGCGACGACGGATGGAAGACGAGCGTGACGAGTTTGGTGCCGACCTGCGTTCCCCAGATGTGGCTGTTGGCCTCGAAGGCGGCGCGGCGGTAATGGACTTCATCCTTCCAGTCAGGTTCGCTGTTGAGCCCGGTCACAAGGGAGTTGAAAGTCCGTCGGGAGCCGGCGACTTCGCGGACCAGATTCTCAAACCGGGTCGCCGAGCGAGTCAGTTCCGCAACGGACTGCGGGCTCACCCCCTGCTGCTCCGCGGCGCGGACGAGGCGGTGGATGGCCTTCATGCCCGGCACGGTGTCCGCGGCTGCGATGAGATTGCGGCTGTGCGCGACCCGGAATACCTGCCACGCCAGCGTGCCGGGGATGCCCAAGGCCCGTTGGAGGTCTGTGGCTTTCCGTATAGCGAAACTCTGCCCGCCTGCCTGGGCGACCGCGTCGATGAACCCAAGGCAAGCCAGACGAAAGGTGCCGAGCACCTCGTGAATCTCGGCGTCGAGATGTGGGGACTTGCCGCGACGGCTCGCAGTTGCGGCGGACGACTCGTCCTCGACTGGCGGGCGGGTTGGCATGGCATGTCAAGTATAGCCCACGCGGGTGAAGAAGTCGGGAAATCACAGATAAAATGTACCTAAATGCCATTGCTTTCAGATGAATCGCAGGTAAAATGTAGACATTGAAGTCGCTTGGGAGGCACGTTCCGGGGGTTCGGACCGTGTAGCCGCCCGAAGCATCGAACACGTCAACCGCAGGAGGAGAGGCAATGAACCGCCATCAGAAGGAACACACCACTAGACCGCAAGGCGCCGTAAGCATCTGGGCGGGATTGGCCTGTGCCACCGTCCTGGCCGTGGTTACGGCGGCTGCCCACGCTCAGCCGTGTCAGCCCGAGTGGGTGGGTACATTCAGCGCGCAGCCTCTCGACAGCATCGTCACGTGCTTCGCCACCTGGGACGACGGGGGCGGCGAAGCGCTCTATGTCGGCGGCCTCTTCCAGCAGGGCGGCAGCCAGACACTCAAGCGCATCGGCAAGTGGGACGGCAACAACTGGTCGCCCCTGGGAGTCGGACTCGACAGCACCGTCTGGTGCATGACGGTGTTCGATGACGGACTCGGCGGAGGGCCGGCACTCTATGTCGGCGGGCAGTTTGTCCGCACCGATGATGGCAACCTGCTCCTCAACCGCATCGCGAAATGGGACGGATCATCGTGGTCGGCGCTCGGTACCGGAACGAACAATCTCGTCAACGCACTGGCCGTCTATGACGACGGCAGCGGCCCGGCGCTCTACGCTGCGGGGAACTTCACGACCGCGGGAGGCGTCACCGCAAATCGTGTTGCGAAGTGGAATCCTCAGACGCAGACGTGGTCAGCGCTCGGCGGCGGCACGGTCGGCGTCAACAACTGGGCGCGTACTGCCTGCGTATACAACGACGGCAGCGGCGATGCGCTCTACGTTGGGGGCGACTTCGACCAGGCGGGCGGCGCGCCGGCCAGTCGCATCGCCAGGTGGAACGGCTCCGCATGGTCCGCGCTGGGCAACGGACTGAGAGATGAACCCGTCCGCGCCATGGTCGTCTTTAATGATGGCGGCGGCGACGCGCTTTTCGTCGGCGGACAGTTCACTCTCACCGGGGACTTCCTCGCGGTCAATCGCATTGCCAAGTGGGATGGCGCCACTTGGTCCGCTCTGCGCGACATCAACACGAACGAGCCGGGAGTGAGCGACTGGGTGCGCGGTCTGAACGTCTTCGATGACGGAACCGGCGCCGGACCGGCGCTTTACGTCGGCGGCGACTTCTTCGAGGCGGGCGCCAACCCGGCCTCGAGAATTGCAAGGTGGAACGGCGCCGAGTGGGCCGGGCTTGACAGCGGGATGGACGGCCAGGTCTACGCGATTCATCCCCTCGACAGATCGCTCTTCGTCGGCGGCACGTTCGGCCAGTCCACGGGCGGTGACGCTCGCATCGCCCGCTATCAGGGGTGCGTCCCCAGTGCATGCCTTTCGCTGAGCGTCGATAACCTCGTCGCGGGCCAGCAGGCGACGTGGACGATCGGCGGCGCTCTTCCGGGAGAGCAGGTGGTCGTGGTTTACGGCTTCGACGCCGGCTCTTCGATCTTCAGCGGGCTTCGAGGTTACTGCGCTTCATTCGGCATCGCGGGCATCAACCGACCCACCCGCGTCGTCGGCGTGGCGCTGGCTGACGGTGGAGGCGTCGCCGCGATCACGCGTGCGGTCCCCGGCAACGCCGGAGGAGTCGCGCTCAAGTTCCAGGCCGCGATGCGAGGAACCTGCCCGGCGGAGTGCCTTTCCGACGTGCTCGACGCCGTCGTCGGGAACTGATCCGCCTCCATCAGTTGCGCGACCCGTCGCCATCTCGCTTCAGAGATGGACCACGACCGGCCGCCGTGTTCATACTATCGAAAGGCCCGCCCTCTCCGTCGAGGGCGGGCCTCTTCATTCCTCAAACGTGCGGGGGTTCGGCCTGTGTCGTGCGGTTGACTTTGCGGCTTGCACATCTCAACCATTGGTGCGCTGCCTCGTGCGGCATGACACAATGAGTCGTCACTCATCCGCCAATGTCCGAGGGTGGTGTCGTGGCGTGAACCGGAAGCGTGGAAGTCGCCAAGCGAGTTCTACCCGTGTAACGATCTCGCACGCACCTCTCCCCATCCGCAATCCCTGAGCCTTTCATCCGTCCGTACCTGACAGATGAACCACGTGCTTCCGGGTCTGTTGCCCAAAGGCCTTTGAGTCCGTCATGCCTGCGAAGGCAGGCATCCAGTGGATTTCCTGTGCGTCCTGCGCAAACTGGATTCCCGCGCCCGCCTTCGCTGGGAGCAGGCTCTGCGCGGGAGTGACGAGTTTGGGCCACAGACCCTTCCACCTCTGGATGACCCCGCACGACCCGTGTCCGCACGGGCAGTGACGCCCATGCTCCGG
>CAADHA010000016.1 GCA_900696685.1 uncultured Planctomycetota bacterium | reverse complement strand
GAAAGATGTTCCCCGGAAGGAAGGAACTGCCGATCACGTCGCCGGACTCGCTCACCTTCCAGCCGAAACTGTGATTGCCGCCAAGCGTCGGCAGTTCGAAGACGGCATAGGGACGCTCCGACGCCGTCACCTGAGCGACGGACGCAGAAGCACTGGCCAAAACGACGCAGGCGGCGCCGACCGAAAGGGCCACCAGACACGCTCCAAGACGTTCGTAGATCTGTGCCATTGGCTTGCCTCAATCCTCTCACGGTGCGATTCGCATTCTGCTTTCAACAATACCAGCGGCGGGCCTTCGCCCGCCGCCGGAAGACGTCATCTGACTCCATCAGTTTTCGCCGCAGGCGGAACATTCGTCCGGATGCGGATCGAAGTTCGGAATCTGGTAGTTGAACGCCGCCGTCTCGTAGTAGGTCTTCAGGGGACTGAACTGCTTGGGATTGTTCTGGAAGTTCTCCGCGCAGGCGTTCTGGGCGCGAAGAGCCGCCATGTCGTAGAGCGGGTCGGGCGCGGGCAACTGGAGTGTGCTGCCGTAGCAGACGACGGTGAAGCGACTACCAGAAATGACGTTGCCCACCGCGTCCCACCAGCCGAACTGGTTCACGTTGCTAAACTGCGCCTGATGCCAGCCCGACTGTCCGACGAGGAAGTCATCCCAGGTGCCGTTGCCCGCGTCGCACTCGGGATCGCCCATCAGCGCGAGGAACTTCTCGCTGCCACCCTCGTCCCACCAAGTGAGGGTGATGTCCAACTTCGGCGCCAGTTCGAGGCAGACGAGCCGAAGCGAGTGGGGCGGTGTCCAATAATCGCCTCCGCCGCCGGCAAGCAAGTAGTTCTTCGCGTCTCCGACGTCGTCGCGAGCGAGGTAGCGCGCGTGCATGTCGAACCACACCTGGTAGTCGTTGCCCCAGATGGCGGTGCGGTCGATGGCCTTCCAGCCCATGGTCGTCGGCTCTTCATAACTGTTCGCAATGGTGCCCATGGGAATGGCCGGGCCGATGATGCGCAGCGGCCGGCCCGCGAGGGCCGAGCCTTCGAGGATCGACCACATCTGCTCGTAGTGCCAAGCCTGCACCGCCTCGATCGCCGGGATGGGGCAGGTGATGTCCTCGAACTCGCGGGGATCGAGGCCGGTGGTCCAGCAGTCGCCGACCTCCTCGGCCCAGATCTTGTAACCGCCGTGTTCGCCGTAGATGCTGCTCTGGTCTGCACTGGAGAATGACTCGTTGCCGAGTTGAATCCAATCCACGCAGCGGGCGAAGTCGTAGGAGAAGCGGTGCAGATTCGCGAGGACATGCGCCTTCGTGACCCCTTGGCCGAGATCGACGTTGGGGGCGGTGGGCAGGTAGTCGTGATCGGGATCTTCGTCGTCGAGATTGGATCGCAGCATCAGGACGATCTCGCGGCCCTCGCTCCAGAGGTTCAGGCCGGACTGGAATGGTCCGCACTGCGAGGTGCCGCCGGTGTAGACAATGCCGTTGACGTAGTACTCGTCATCGCCGATCGTTCCGGTCACGAAGTCGGGGTTGTGGAGGCCCAGGGGGAGGCGCACGATCTGCGTGCAGGCGATGTCTTGCTCGTTGGTTGTGTCGGTGTAGCCGGGGTGGTTGAGGCCGATGCGCATGCCGCCGGGAGAGAAGCCGATGTTCTCACCCGCGTCGATGAGCCAGGTGAGGACGTAGCGGTCGAGTTCGTACCCGCTTTGATCCTTGGATTCGATGATCTCACGAAAGTCAGGGATCCGGTCGTTGTTCACGTCAGAGGGGATGGCCAGGCACGGCTGCGCGAGGCCGTCGCCGTGGACGAGGTACGATTCGCCGATCCACATGTCGTCGTAGAGGCAGCGGCCTTCGTAGATGTGGTCGTCAGTGTTGGGCATGAGAATGAGTGAAGGGGGAGTGTCTTCGCCCGGCGGGGTATCAATCACGACGGCATCATTGACCAAGGCGTTGTTGATCCATATAGCGATGCCGGGGATCTCATCCACGCGATTGATGAGCATCTCCCGGTTCGAGTTGATCGCGACGACCTCGAAACTCTCCTCTTCGCCGCCGCCAAGCACATTCGTCTGGTAGATGCTAACGCTCATAGGATGCCAGTGGGTCGCAATGTGATTGCCGAACGAGTTGGTGACCCAGCCGCCGATGTGGTGTGCGGCGTTGATGCAGTTGGCGCCACTGGCGTTCCCGTAACCCGAAGGGTGCAGATCGCGGTTGCCGCTCCCCGACTTCCATCGGTAGGCGTGACTGTTGCCTGAACTGTGCTTGTACCACCCGCTGACAAACCCACTGGCGTTGATCCCGGTTGCCTCCCCTTCCGATCCCGAGAACGGATAGCCGGGGCCGCCGTCGCCCACGACTGATTCGGGGTGCCCTGAAACGTCGTAGGCGCCCGCCGGAACATCGTCGTTCGCTACGGCCCTCCAATACGAATCGGTCGAGGGGGAGAGTGTCGCACCGATCTGGTAGTTCGGCGCTTCACACACGACCGTCTTTATCTTCGATGAAGAAGTGTGATACGCCCAGCCGGCGATGGTCAAGCCGTCCGGGCTGATCGCCATCGCCATGCCGGACTCGTAGGCGCCGCTGCCCAT
>CAADHA010000015.1 GCA_900696685.1 uncultured Planctomycetota bacterium | reverse complement strand
GGCCCGTGCCGACCTGTTCGATTACCTCGCGCGGTTCCACAACCCGCGAATGCGGCGTAGAGTTGCCCGGCGTGACCGGGAGTTTTCAGCCTTGACTCAACCGTCCGTGGAAATGGGGTAGAACCCGACCTTCGTCATAGAGGCTGTCGAGTCGCAGCCCAAGTAGCCGCGCGACGACCTCATCAGGCAGGTCTCGGCCCCCACAGAATCACCGCCGCGCCGGCAAGACATATCAGCCCGCCGATGATATCCCATCGATCGGGCGTCTGGAGTCCGCGGTTCACTGCGCTCCCCATTCGCGCTACCCGCTGGCGACGATCGGTGGATCTGGTTTACCTGACGCCGCTGGAGTCAGGAAGTCCTTAACCACAACCCATCCGGACGGAGCCATTGTCCAGAAGTGAATGACCCGAAGAAAGCCGGCAGGTCAAAACAGCTTCCAGAGAAAACTCATCATTCCATTTTTTGAATTTGATTGGCTTCAAGCTCACACTGCGATTTGCAAAAGTTTTGAAACTTGTCCTTTACCAGTTCTGGAGCAAGTTTTCTGGGAAAAGGACTTACGAAATATCCATGTCCATCTTTGTTCAGGTTAATGCTTCTCTTTGCGCGTTCGATGAGGCCGTCGCCGACTGCTGAAGAATGAAAAATAAATATGATGCGATTTCTCAGCCTGATCTCTCCGTCCAGGTCTCTGTCGAGGTAAAGATCGGTAAAAATAATCTTTTTTAAGTGATGCCAATGATAGCAATGGACATCAGCACCTAAACCAGAGCTGAGCGTTACTCCGTCCTGGTTGATCTGAACCAGAACGTCACCCGTACTCGACTTCGAATATTCATGAAATTTCATGGGTAATGTGATCAGGACCAACCCACCCAAAATGATGAAGAGATAGCCCGTCCACACGAACGGTTCCAGCTGGCTTTCTTCAGCAACATAAAAACTGAAAAAACAACCCAGGAGAACGGCTGCGGTTCCGATGGCAAGCGCATAAAAAAATGCGCCCCACTTTTCTCGATAGATGGTGAGGCCTTCAGGGGTGCTTTCCATCATTATTTTCATGGTCGTCTCACTTTACGGGCTGGGTGGTCGAGCGCGTACACCAACTGCGCTTGACCTGCCTGCCGATTGTCGGACCGTTTGATTCTAGAGAAGATGGCCCTTGCCAGGGAGCGAGGAGCCATGAAGAAGACGCGATTCAAAGAAGAGCAGATGGTGAAGATCCTGCGCGAGGCGGACCAGGCCCCGGTGGCCGAGGTTGCCAAGCGGCGGGCTTCTACAATCGCCAACGCATCCATTCGGCGATCAGCCGCCAGATCCCGGTGGCCGCAGAATCAGCCTTCATGCCCGTACAGACTGCCGCACGTGGAATCGAGGCAAGGTCACGGGCCCGAAGCCGGAAGAACCCCCAACATGTATGCGGCGAGGGCCGCCGCGCAGATCACGATGAACTCCGCCATCAGCGGCACGCGATCTCGACACGGCGGTTCAACGCCCGGCCCGCGGCGGTGGCGTTGTCCGCGATCGGCTCGTCCTCGCCGCGCCCCTCGGCGGCAATGCGTGGCGGATCGATGCCGCGTGCGATCATCGCGGCGGCCACGGCGGCGGCCCGCCGCCGGGACAGATCGAGGTTGTAGTCCGCCGGGCCCTCGCTGGAGGTGTGGCCGACGACGGTGATGCGCCCCGCCGTTGCGGCGCTCAATCCCGCGTGGAGCGTCTCGAGATGAACCTCGGCCTCCGGGCGCAGGGTGGCCGAGTCGAAAGCGAATTCGATGCCGTGGACGATCGACCCGCAGCCCACCGGCCGGACAGCGGGTCGGCGGCACCCGGATGGGGCGGCCGGCGCCGGCTCGCCGGTGCAGAGCCGGAACGGGGCGCCGTTGGTCGAACACACGCCGATGATCTCGCCGCGATCGCCCGTCGAGAGCACGAACACGCCCGGTATTCCGGCCTGGCGGGTCTTGCCCGTGGCACGCAGGATGTTGCCGCTCACCGTCCCCGTGAGCTCGCCGTCGCGGTCGTAACAGCCGCTGACGCGCACCCCGTCCTGTTCGAGGTCGAACATCACGCCGCGCCCCTGCCATCTGCCGCCGAACGCCTGCGACAACGGCACCGCTTCTTGCGTGCCGAAGCCTTTCAGTTCGCTGAACTCCAGATACGTCTTCTCGCGCTCGACGTGAATGCCGCCGGACAGCTGTACCCTCAGCCAGCGCACCGGCGTGCGTGTGTGCGCCGCCACCGCTGTCGTCTCGCCCTTGCCCCGGTGTGTCGCCAGCGTGGCTTCCGCCAGCGCCAGGAACGGGCCGTCGGGCCCTTCCAGGGAACCGGACAGGGTCACCGTGCGCACGAACGTCTGGGATGGACTCGGCGTCTCGAGCACGTTGGGCACGGCGAAAGCATCGAATACCGTGGCGGCCGGCAGCCGGTAAACGAAGACGACCTCGGTTTCCGGCCCGCCTGGTTTGGGCGTCAGGTTGAAGCCGCGATCATCGCCGTCGATGACCCGAAGCGCCTGTTCCATCCCGACCCCGAGGCGGGATGCGGCGCCCTCGATTGCCACCGGGATGACACCCTCGGCAAAAGCGAGCAGGTCGGTGCGGGAGGTCTCCTGCGCCGCCAGCGACGCGCTGACAGCCATGGCGACCATCGTCAGGGCCAAAGCCCGCAGGAAGCCAGTGCCCATGCAACCCTCCCGATCCGCGGCCTGCCGGTGTTTCGAAGACCCGGGTGCCGTGCAGGATAGCCGATATCGGCGGGCAGATTCGTGGGGTGCACAACGGGCAGGGCCCGCAGGGCACATGCACCGGGTTGCGCGCGAACCCGACGCGCTTTTCACCATGACCCGCTTGCTGTCAACGCCAAGGTCATTCTGACCCACCCGAGCCCTTGGTCAGGCCTCACGGCTGCATGGACTGCGATACGTGGAATCGAGGCGGGGTCGTTACCAGTTCGTGCTGCTGGGGGACTGATGACGTTGCCGGTCACGGGTCCCGCCAGGATCCGTGATCGCCTCCCCGCCGCGGGTCCGGTCAGCGGCCGGCGATCCGTGCCCGCATCTCGTGGTGGGCCTCGATGTGCCGTTCGACCGGCTGGCAGGTCTGCTGCCACGAGGGC
>CAADHA010000014.1 GCA_900696685.1 uncultured Planctomycetota bacterium | reverse complement strand
TGCTCAGAGAGTCCACGTTCGCCATGAATCCGCTGCGCACGGAGTCGTTGGCGGCGGCGAGATTGGCGTCGATGATGCTCAGGTCGAGTTCGGTGTCGAAGATGTTCTGGCGAGCCAGGGTCTCGGCTCCAAACTCGCCCGTGCCGCGCGCCCCGGTGGCGACGCGGACAGCGCCCTCGATCTCGCGCGCCATGCGAGTCCGCTTGAGGCGTTCAAGCCGGGCCTGCTGGACGTTCTGACCCATCTGCGCCTCGGCGGCGTCGGCCTGAGACTGCATGGCGCGCGCGAGCGCGTCGTTTCTCTGGTTTGCACCTGCGATTCCCAGCCCGAGTTGCGCCAGCATCATTGCTGGACCCAATGCGGACGCGAAACCTGATGCGGCTTCAGCGCCCGCGCCGCCGCCGGTTTCCCCGAGCGTGGTGAGAGTTTCAGGCTGATTGCCGAATGCCATGGATGGATCAGTGCCCCGGTGAGTTCATGGTGAGAAACTTGAGCGATGAGACGATGACGGGCTTGGGGTTGGTCGATTCGATGTAGACGGTGAGGTCTTCGGCCCGCCCGTTGAACCATGCCTCCAGCGTCGCGTAGGCGGCGCTGAGGCTGCCGGGCGACTGCGTGAAGGTCTTGGTCCGGTCGGTGCGGTTGGTCATGGCGGCGCGCAGCGTGAACGGGCCGCTGTTGTGGTAGGCCGCGACCACCTTCTGCACTTGCACCCAGTCGTTGATGTCGGCGACGCCGCGATTGTTGCGGCGGAAGAAGCGGCTGAGTTCGACGCTCATGGCGTAGAGCCGGCCGATGAGAACGCATCCGGCCGAGTAGTCGCCGGCGATGGTCACGGTCCCGGCGCTGTTGCTGTCGGGCGTGAGGACGGTTCCGGGCGCGCCGAACTCATTGGAGAGGACGATGGCGTTGAGCGTGTTGTCGGTGAAGCCGAGCGTCCAACTGGTGTTGGGTGCGGAATAGGTGCCCGCCAGACAGACCTTGCGGTCGAGGTGGACTTGCCAGGGCCAGGTTGCCATTAGCGTGGGCGCTCCGGAACCTTATAAGAGAACGGCGCGATTTTGTGGCAAGTGCCACATCGCCAACACTGTTGGTTGTTGTCCCAATACGCCGGCCCGCCGTAGTAAGTGCATCGTGGCGTGCAGCGTGTCGCCTCCGCCAGTTGCTCGATGGGCGGCTTGCGGAGAGTCGCTCGATACGGCCGATCGTCGAGGATCGTGTCATCGAGTTCGCCGCGATTCATGCGCGTGTCCATGTCGGTTAGTGCCATTGCGTTGAACAGCACGCCCGCAAGGTGGTCCTCTTGATAGTCGCCTTCGATCCACTGGTCGAGGTGCCGCTTGAGCGAATCGACGCATCGCATGAGCGGCATTCCCTTCTCCCAGTTGCGGTCGCCGTAGTGCGCCGCGCCCTGCTCCAGGCGCAGCGCGAGGCGCTTCATGGCGTGGGTGCTGATGAGGTCGTAGCGCCCCTTGCCGGTTCGCGTGTCGCGCTGCGCGCCGGTGGCGAACGTCTCTTTGGCGTCAGTTGAGGTGGACACAGGTACCTCCGCAACACCAGATGGACGGGACGGGCCATGTCGGCTTCGGCGCGGTGAACGGGTTTGCCGGCAGCGGCATTGCTGGGAGCGGCTTGGTCGGCTGCACACCGAATCCGGCGAACGAGACGGTGTTGGTGAGACCGACGCCAGGCTGGTATTCGTACAGCGTGAGGCCGCACTTGAACGCGACGTGCGCCTCCAGCATCGCGCCTTGGGACTTCTCCCAGCCGGGCAGGAGCGCGACGGCCTCGCACTCCATCAGCACCGGCAGGTCGCGCTTCATGTAGTAGCGCATGTCCTTCGGCTTGTCGGTCTCGGGGTTGAAGTTGTCGAGGGTGCGGTCCATCTCCGCCGGACTGACGACGAGATGGCCCATCTTCTCCAGCGTCTGCTGCGCTTCGTCGAAGGCTGGGAAGTTGAATAGGGGATATCCCCGCATTGGGCCTGCACAGTAAATCTTCAAGGTTTGTGCCTCCTCAGATAGCGATACAGTTTGAGAATTGCAGCGGGTTCATCTTTGAGCAATCCGAGACAGCGATTGCATTTCATACACAGAAGCCCACGAACCTTGCCGGTATCGTGGCAGTGGTCAACAGCCAGTCGGCAGACGCCATATTGATTGCGGCATGTTTCCGGCATCGCACAGGATGCGCAAACGCCACCCTGCATTCTGAACATTTCATCATACTGCTCTGGCGTGATGCCGTACTTGCGAATGTTCATTGCGCGTGTATGACGCCTGCCGCGGCCTGTCTTACGGAATTGGCGCTGCCATTCCGTGGCGTCGAAGGTCCGCACCCCCTTCCTGCGCTTGGTTTTTGGCTTGTAACTCAAGCCTGCGTGTTCCTCCTCTTGATCGTGTAGTGCGGCACCTGCCGCATTGTGCCGTCGATCGCCTCGACGGGCTTGCGGAACGTGACGAGTCGGCCTTCGGCCTTGGCGCGTGTGAGCATGTCCACGACGGCCTTGCGGCCCTTGCCGGTGTGCGCCATGATGGCGGCCAGCGTCAAGCCTTCGCGCGGCTCCGAGACCTGCGCGAGCCTGTCGAGTTCCTTGATCCACTCCTCGTGCGTGATTTTGACGCCTGCTCCTCGGCCCACTCGCGTCCTCCTTCTGTCTTGGGTGGTTCGATCCGGTGTACGAACGGGCGGATGTAGAGGTCTTCGTCGCCGGCCCGGATCACGACGCCGCCGATCTGCGGCTCGCTCGTCCTGGCGCCGGGGATCTTGTGCGAGAACGGTGTCTTGAGTTGCCATGCGGGTGTGGTGAAGGTGTTGATGAAACCGTGCGCGCCCATGCTGCGGCACTCGATGAATCGGTGGCGGTGGCTGCGCACGATCATGTGCGGCGGCTGGTCGCCCCAGCGCCCCGCCTCGGTGAACATCTCCACCAGTTCCTTCCACACCGCCGTCGCCTCGTAGGCGCTGCTGCCGGTGGTGCCGATGTGGTGGGTGAAGTGGATGCGGTAGCCGCACAGGTTGAACCACATGAGCCAGCGTGCGTAGCGGTTGTGCTCGTCCTTCGTCGCGCCGAGCCGCTTCGCCAGTTGCTCCTCGTACTGGCCGGACTTGCCGACGTGCGCCTCGGTGCCGCGGATGTGGTAGTACCCGGCGCACTTGTGGTGGTTGACGATGGGCGAGAGGATGGCCGTCGCCATGTCCACCTGGTCTTCGATGTTCTGGCTGACCTGCGTGACGCTGCCGTGGTGGGTGCCGTCGATGGCGTCACCGTTGACCACCAGATGCCACGGCTCGCCGTAGGTGACGCGCGGCACAAACTCGTGGTGGAAGTGGTCCCACAGGTCGCAGAGTTTCGTCTGCAGGCCGCTGGGGCGGTAGTGGCCGCCGTCGTCCAGGTCGATGCCGTCGCGCGGGCAGATGGCGACCCGGCACCCGGCGTGCAGGTCGCTCACGACCACAATGTTCCTCACTCGCCTGTCAGTCATGCGTCCTCCGTACGCTGGCGGTTGGCGATCTCGTCGGGCACCGGATCGGTCATGGGCGAATCGCCGGACCATCGCCTCGGGGCGTCGGCGTCGAACGCCCGTGCGTCGAACGTCACGCGAACGCCTCGCGGGATGCGAAGAACGCCGAAGCGGTGCTGTGTCGGCCTCTTTGGTCGGCGTTTTCGCATGGTGCTTCCTCACGGCAGAATCGGCGTGGCTCGTCGCCACGGCACAGGTTCCATCTTCGTCGTCGGCCCGGCGGTCGCGGCCGGACGCTGGGCGCGCATGGCGAGTTGCTGTTCCATCGTGTGCCGAACCGGGCCGATGATGCGCTCCACTTCGTCGTCGCTGCGGACGCGCTCGCGCTGCACGGTGGCGCGGAAGTTCTCGATGGACTCGCGCTCGGAGTACCAGCGGCCCCACGTCTTGGCGTCGCGGTACACATCGCGCAGGAACGGCTCGTAGCGCTCTTCGTAGACGCCGTCCTCGAAGACGGTGCTGCAGAACACGACGGCGTTGTA
>CAADHA010000013.1 GCA_900696685.1 uncultured Planctomycetota bacterium | reverse complement strand
TGTTCGACAAGGCGATGGGCCTCGCGTTCCAGCTCAAGCACGGCCTGCCGGACTGCCTGTACCTGGCCGCGGCCGGGAACATCGGCGCGGGCCTCATCACCGCCGACCGCACGCTCTTCGAGCGCGGTAAGGCGGTCCAGGACCGCATCCAACTGCTTGCCGGCATCGACCCGCACTGAGCGGGGCGGGGCAGTTATTGCCGACGAGACGACAACCCAACCTTGGCGCCGTGACTACGGCGATGCCTGCTTCGTAAAATCCCGTCGGAACGTGTGAGGATGAGGCAATGTCAGCCGAACGACGCGCCGGGAAGAGTCCAACGGGGCGGAGAACGAGCATCGTGTGGAGCGGTGCGCGCAAGGTGGTGGACGAGTTCCTGGAGCATGTCCACGATCCGGGCTGGCTCATCGAGCAGTGGCCGCGTATCGGCGTGGAGCTTGAGAACGAGGCGGAGGCGGTGCTGCCCGCGCTGGTCGAATCGCTTGATGATCCCGAGTGGCGCAGGCGGACGCTCGCCGCGCAATTTCTCCTGCGTGTCGCCTGTCAGCGGCCGGAGAAGGCGCCGGATCGGGCCGCAGTGGCAAGAGCGTCCGACATTCTGACTGACGAGCTTCGCGGGGAGGATGTGGATCGGTGCCTTTGGGCCTGTCTCCTGCTGACGGACGGCGGCGCACCGGCCAAGGCCAAGCCGCGGCTGCGGCGGCTGATGGACCATCCGGACGACCGAGTCCGGGTATGCGCCGCCGCTGCATTGAGCACGATCGACGCGGGGAGCGCAACGCTCATTCAGACGCTTCGGCGAGCGCTGCGTGACGAACGGCCGGGAGTCGTCCTGGTGGCCGCCAAGGTGTTCGCTCGGCTGGGTGTGCATTCGGCCGAGCCGGTAGAGGAACTCGCGGGCGCCCTGGCCAACGAGTACGAGGAGTGCGTCTATCCGATTCTCCTGGCCCTGGCGGAACTCGGGCCGCAGGCGCACGTCGGGCTGGACGCCGTGCGCGACTTTCTGAGCGACCGGACGCGCAGTCTGGCGCTGCGGGGACGCGCGGCCCGCACCATCGGTTGCATCACGAGAGACTCGGACGCTGGCCTCGGTGTATTGTCACGAGCACTCTCCAGCGACGCCTGGGAGGTCGTGGTGGGTGCTATCGAGGGTCTGGTGGAGACGGGGCGGGCTACCGCACCGATCGTCGAACGGATCGAGGGGCTGCTCTCATCGGAACACGAGGAAGTGCAAATCGCGGCGGCGCTCGCCCTGGGAAGGCTCGGCCCCCGGGCGGCGACATCCGTTCCGGCACTGGTGAGTCGGCTGAAGGATCGCGTGAGTCCGGGGCTGGGAACGGCGCTGGCACGGACGCTCGGCGGCATCGGGCCGGCGGCCGCGCCGGCGCTTCTCGACATCATCCGGCGGCACGACGTGCAGGCCATTCCCATCGCCAGCGCCGCGTTCGCACAGATGGGCAGTAAGGGTGCCACGGCACTTGCGGAAGCCCTGAAAACGGAAACGGATGAGTGGGTGCGAGCGGCGTTCGTTGCGCTCGTGCGTGAACTGGGTAGCGAGGCCGGCGAGGCGGTTCCGGTGCTGGCGACCATTCTTGCCGAGACCGAGGACGAGGAGCTGGCGGCGATGGTACTGGCGGCCATCGACGCGACGGGTCGGGCGGCCATGCAGGCCGTTCCGGCGCTGGTTGCGTGGGTCGGCAAGGGGAGCGACGAGCTGGCGTTCGCCGCAAGGCGCGTTCTGCGCAATCTCGGCCCGGAAGCGACGCAGGCGGTAGAGGAAGCACTGGCAGGCCTCCCCGCCGACGAGCGGGAGCGGCTGGAGGGGTTCCTCCCGCAGGCGGACGACGGTCTCGACCGGTTATTCGCGAAGTTCGACGGCGTGAATGATAAGCTGCTCTGGAACTTCGTGTACGTCGCTGACATCCTGATCGAACACGAGCGCGCTGGTCTCAGGCCCATCGGCCTGAGACGCATGGCCGAGATGCTGCCGGAGCGGAAGCAATTGGGCAAGGTACCTGCGGACTTCAAGGGCAAAGAGGGGATGCTCAGACTCCGCATCGAGAAGCTGGAGGAACTCTTGGACTTCCACTTCGACGACGGCGTAACCGGCCGCGCGGGCGTAATGACGCGGGAGGCACGCGCACTGCTCGGCGAAGTGAAAGCGTATCTGCGCGCGAAAGCCCAGCGTCAGCGGCGCGTCAACCGTATTGACTGAGCACGTCCACTGTGGCACCTTTATAAGTGAACCAACCATGACGTGCCTATGTCCAAGCCTGTCCGTCTGCCGGGATTCGATCCGGCCGCAATCGCCTTCCCTAGTGACGCCATCACGCTCGGCCAGATGCGCCGCCATGACCCGGAGGCCTTCAGCACATTCAGCCGTCTTATGGATGCCCGAGCCGACGATATCGACGCGATTGGCACGCACTGCATGGAGTTAGTCCTTGCTGAAAGTGCCTTCGCGCGCGCTGCAGGAATAAGTGATCCTCATCATCAACACTGGCAGAAAGAGTACAGGTCGCTTCTGAATGACGCGTACAAGGAGTACGGGCTGAGCACCGGCATGCAGCAGACGCGGCAACTGGTGCGCGACTTCGAGGAGCAGGCGGCCAAGCAGGCCGAGAGGGTCCGCGGCCGGTCGCGCTGAACTCCCCGATCCCCCTCATGTGACCAACCCTTCCAAGCCGCGCAGAGCGGCTGCGCGGCTGGCCGGCCGGCGGCCAGGTGGATAGATTCTGCCCGTAAACGCCCGCGCCGTGCGGACGGTGAGTCGGAGGTTCAGGCATGGCATGGTTCGGAAAGGCGGCCGGGGCTGCCCTCGGATCGCTGGTCGGTGGACCCATCGGGGCCGGGGTCGGCGTGTTCCTCGGGTCCATCCTTGATGACTCGACGGAAGAAGAAGCGCAGCGGATTTCCGCCGTGGGCAGTTCGGTCATCGACGATGTGGGCGAGCACTGCGAGATAACGGTTCAAACACCGGTTCCCGCGGACGCCGTGGGGCTGTTTCTCATCCAGGACAGTGACGGGCGCAATGTGAAGGCTGTCGCGGATGTCGCCGACGAGGACGGGGAGTTCTCCCGGTACGGGCCGATCCGCGGTGGAAAGTGCGCCTGCTACATCCCGTACACGGCACTCCTGGTGCAGAAGCCCGGCGACTACAGGCTCGTATTCCGCGTGATCGTCACGAATGACGAGCCGCGCCTGCTTGGCGAAACGATCTTCGTGCAGCACGTCCCCGCGTGTGGACCGTGGGATCGCGTGGCCTACCTGCTGCCCACGATCCGGCTCTGCATGTATGTCGCGATGGCGGATGGCGATCTGAGCCGCGCGTCGCTCCGAGCCGTCAGGCGGGCGTGCGAGGACGAGGCGTGCCGCAGTGCCGACACCCAGGAACGCATGCGCCGCGCGCTCAAGGAGACCCGCGCCTACATGCCGCATGTGACCGACGAGGACGTGCGCGATGCGGCGGAGGCGTTTCGTCGGCGATATCCGTACCTTGAGGCGCAGGAACTCGCGGGTGTATTCCTCTCGATCGCGCGTGCCGACGGCCCATGTTCACATCGAAGGACGCTGGCGCTGCAGAGAGTGCTGACCCTGCTCGGGATGACGGACAGTGCATGGCACGAGTTCGCCACGGCGCATTCGCTCGACGGCCGGGATTACTTCGCCGTCCTCGGTCTGGATCACGCGGCGTCCGTGCAGGAGGTTCGACAGGCCTACCGCCGGCTCATCCGGCAGTGCCACCCGGACCTGTTTGCCGGGGAGCCGCCGGAAGTCCAGGCGGATGCCCATCGCCGGTCGATCGAACTGCGCGAGGCATACGACGCGCTCATCTCCCGACTGCCGGCTGACCCCCGGCATCAGCCCTGACGCGGCTTCGCTGAACCGCGCAACGTGATTGCGCAGTTCGTCCGCTCCAACCTCCATCAGTAAAACTGGCTCCCACGCGACCCCGCCCGACGGCCCGCCGGCGGGAGGCACGCGGCGGATGCCTAGCGGGTCAGATGGAGTACCGCGATGCGCAAGCTCGCCATCGTGCTGGGTTGCCTGTTGTACGTCGTATCCCCGATCGA
>CAADHA010000012.1 GCA_900696685.1 uncultured Planctomycetota bacterium | reverse complement strand
GCCGCCCCCCCGCCTCCCAAACGACAAGCCGCCGCGGGGTTCACCTCGCGGCGGCTCGGAGTCTGGCGTTCTCCCGCGCTGTCAACCCCTGTGTCGGGGTGTTTTCGCGGGAGAACAAGGCACTCCCTGTACAAGACCGTTTCGGAGGGTTGGCAGGCCACTCTCGGGGTGGTTCGATGGGCGTGCGATCGGTACGGGTTGTTAACGGGGACGAGCTGAAACAGCTTTTCGTGGCCGCCAGCGGGTTACGGATACTCCAGCCCCGCCCTTTGGGCGTTGCTGGGGGAACTCCGCGAGTCTCACGAGGACGATTTGGGACACGACCATGCTTGGCAGCCGCCCCCGCCGATTGCGGCTCAGTCGAGGAGTCTCACGCCGGAAACGGGTTGATACCGGTTCTGGATATCGAACGGGGCAGAATTGCCGATTGGGCCGTGCTGAGTCTCAAAGTCTCACGGTCTTTGCACCTGCCCCGCGCTCCCACCCCGGTGCACCAGACGATTCGGCCTCGTCAAACATCTCCTTCTTCGCCACTCTCAGGACCAGAGCCGCCGAGTCTGCTCGGGCGACCTCGGTTGTCCGGGCTTCCGCCCGGTCTGCTTTTATTGAAGGGCACTCGTCTGCACCTCTGATTTACTGAAGGGTTGTCCCCGGACTGACCATCGACCGGCTGGGACGACACCCGGATCCTCGGCGAGCGCGGGGGGCGGCTCAGTCACTGTCGGCTTGGCGCGTTCGCGGTTGGGACCGTGGGCGGATGCGGTCGGCCCAACAAGAGGCGCAGGCCGTTCAATGCCACCAGCAGGGTGCTGCCTTCGTGCGCGATGACTGCCAAAGTGAGCGGAATTCCGATGGTGAGCGTCACGATGATCAGCATCAGCATCCAGCCCACGCTGAAGATTGTGTTCTGACGCACGATGCGTCGTGCCCGCTTGCCGAGGTGAATGACGTAATCCACCTTCTCGACATCGTCGCTCATCAGCACGACATCGGCCGTCTCAATGGCGACGTCCGTGCCAGCCGCGCCCATGGCGATGCCCAACGTAGCTGTCGCCATCGCGGGGGCGTCGTTGACGCCGTCACCGACCATCGCCACGCCGCGTGATCGCGCGGCGAGAGCTCGAACCTCGTCAACTTTCTCGTCGGGGAGGAGGCCAGCCCGAACCTCGTCAGCGCCAACTTCGGCGGCAATAGCGCGAACTGCGTCGGGATGATCGCCGGACAGGATGGTAATCCAGCGGATGCCTTCGTACTTCAGGTGGCGCACTGTCGCGGCAGCGTTGTGCTTGAGCGTATCGCCGAACGCCATCGCGCCCAAGACGTGGTCGTCGATCCCGACGTACACGACGGAGCGGGCGTGCGCCGTCTGTTCCGCGGTCCATCCCGGCAGGAGCAGGCCGAGTGTGGCCCCCATCCGTTCAGCCATTCTCTCGTTGCCGACCCAGGCCCGCCGGCCCTCCACACTTCCGCTGACCCCTTCCCCCGGAATCGCCGTGAACTCCTCCGCCGATGAGATGTCCAGCTTCTGGTCGCGAGCCGCATTCAGGATCGCCCGCGCGAGGTGGTGCTCGGCGGTGCGCTCCACCGCGGCGGCGACTCGCAGGATCGCCCTCGCACCAGCGCCGAGCGTGCCCTCATCCGGCTTCTCCGTGACGAAGGCGTTCCCGTGCCGATCCTGCTGGCTGACCACCTCCACCAGTTCCGGCCGACCGAAGGTCAACGTTCCGGTCTTGTCGAACGCAATCGTATCGATACTGCCCGCGAGATCGAGATGCGCTCCACCCTTGAACAAGATGCCATAACGAGCCCCGTTGGCGATGCCCGAGAGAATCGCCGACGGAGTCGCTATCACCAGGGCGCACGGGCTGGCAACGACAAGAAGCGACATCGCGCGATAGAGGGCCTCCCCCCACGCGACGTCGTAGAAGACCGCCGGAACGATCGCCACAATCACGGTGGCGACGACGACGGCTAGCGTGTACGGGTGGGCGAAGCGATCGATAAAGTGTTGTGCGGGAGCACGCTCCTCCTGAGCCTGCTCGACCAACCGCACGATCTTCGCGAGCATCGTTTCACCGGCGCGGCGCGTCACGTCCACCACCAGCGACCCTCCCTGCGCGATCGTGCCCGCGTAGACCGCGTCGCCCGGGGCCTTGCGCACCGGAACCGATTCGCCCGTGATGGCCGACTGATCCACGTCGCTACCGCCGGAGCGCACAACACCGTCGGCGCTGATGCGCTCACCCGGGCGCACAAGAATGCTCTGACCCGGCTCGATGTGCTCGACCGGGATGCTCCCGGTTTCGCGGCCCTGCGCATCCACGAGCGTCGCCAACTTGGGGCGCAGGTCCATCAGCATGGAGACAGCGCTTCGCGTTCGGGCCATCGCGTAGTGTTCAAGCGTCTTGGAGAGACTGAACAGGAAGATGAGGACCCCGCCTTCGAACGGGCTCCCGATCGCCGCAGCGCCCGCCGCCGCCAGGCCCATGAGAAAGTCGATCGACAACCTGCGATGATCCCGCAGCTCGCGCCAGCCATCGAGGGCGATCCGATAGCCGCCCACGAGGTAGACCAGCGACAGAGGCAACCATCGCCACGCCGATAACTCCAGCGGCAGCCACTGCAGCAGGCCTCCGGCACCCATGCCCGCCGCCACGATCAGCGTGACGCGCAGGTAGAAGCGAGACTCGGAGTCCGGTTTCTGTGTGCGGTTTGATGATTCCGCCATGGGAAGGATGGTAATCCGTATCGCCAGAACAATGCCATCCCTCGGGTGAGAACCAGGTGTGGTCCAGTCGCCCCCCACCCGCAGTCAACCGGGCAGCAAGGGTACGATGAACCGAAACTCCTGGCGTCGGGAGACGACTGTCGCCCGCAACAAACGCCGGGTGGGGAGACAACCATGAACATCAACGGGAAAGTCGCCCTCGTCACCGGCTCTGGCCAGGGGATCGGTCGAGCGATTGCGCTGCGCCTGGCGAACGATGGCGCCAACATCGCGATCGTCGACGTCAAAGACGACAAGATGAAGGCGGTCGCGGACGAGGTGCGGAAGATCGGGCGCAAGGCGACGACCTTCAAGGCCGACGTGACGAAGCGCGAGGACGTGTTCGCCGCCGTCGATCACGCCGAGAAGGAGCTCGGCGGATTCGACATCATGGTCAACAACGCGGGCATCGCCTCGATCCAGCCCATCTCTGAGGTGACGCCCGAGGAACTCGACAAGACCTTGAAGGTGAACGTGGCCGGTGTACTTTGGGGGATCCAGGCCGCCGCGAAGAAGTTCAAGCAACGGAAGCAGAGGGGAAAGATCATCAGCGCGTCCTCCATCGCGGGCCACGAGGGCTTCCCGCTGCTTGGGGTGTACTCGGCGACCAAGTTCGCGGTCCGGGCCCTGACCCAGGCGGCGGCGAAGGAGTTTGCTAGCGACGGCATTACGGTGAACGCGTATTGCCCCGGCGTGGTCGGCACCGACATGTGGGTCGAGATCGACCGCCGGATGGCGGAGATCACCGGCGCCAAGATCGGCGAGAACTACGACAAGTTCGTGGGGGGCATCGCCCTGGGGCGTGCACAGACGCCGGAAGATGTCGCGGCGTTCGTCTCGTACCTCGCCGGCCCTGACTCGGACTACATGACCGGGCAAGCCCCCATGATCGATGGTGGGCTCGTGTATCGGTGAGCCCGGTGCTTCCACACCGAGTCGTGCGATACGTTACTGAATGCCGGACTGTCCGCCTGCTCGACGCCCCCGAAGGTACTGTCATCGAGCCAATCGACGGTGAACGACCTCGACGGAGCATGGCGCACTGAGCGCCACGGTGGTAGACACGCTGCCGAGTAGGAATCGCTCGATTCCCCGCACGCCGGTCGCTCCGACGAAGATGCAGTCGGCTCCACCATTTTCCCATTTCTCGGCCGCATCGATCAGCCCATACTTGGGATCCATGGGCTGGACAAGCGTGTTTACCGTGGCACCCAGACAGCGGTACTTGAGAAAGTGCGCTGCTTCGGTAGCCAAATGGATCGCGGGACGTTCTTCGGCCGCGCGGGAGTCGAGAGGTACCGGGTCTCCGCCCCAAACCGTGTTTGGAGCCCAGTTCGAAAGCCGGGCATGGACACCGGTCTCGAACGTCGCAACCAGTATCCGAGTGCCAACCGGCCACTTCCGCCCGGCGACGGCATCGATCGCGGCTTTGGCATCCGGGGACCCGTCCGTGCCCACGATGACGAGCGGGGGTCGGTCGTTCTGCCGGCTCGCACTGGCCCGCCCCACCCGCACCGGACGCTTTGCCTGTGTCACGACCTGATGGACCACGCTGCCGAAGATGAGCCGCTTGAGCTCTCCGAAGCCACGCGACCCGACAACGATCAGGTCAACGTCATCGGCCTCCCCCCGGGCGATGATCTCCCAAGCCGGCGCGCCCACGCACACATCCGCAGAGACGTTCCACCCCGGGAAGCGGCTCCGCAGTTTCGCCGCGCCCTCCTGAGCAATGGCAGGGCACTCTTCCGGGATGGCACCATTGGGTGCCGCCCGGCCTTCCACAACGGAGAGCACGCGCGCGTCCGCATTCTCGGGCATCCCTGCGAACGACAGGTCGTCGATCGCAGCCTTTGCACCGTCCGAACCGTCGTAGCCAATGAGCAGTCGCATGGAGAACCTCCCGTCGTCGCGCCTCTAGACGCCGGCCTTGCCGATCGATTCTAGTAACGCGGCAGGATCAAACTCACGGAGCGGAGCGCGAGCACAAGAAGGACGGCGGGCCCCTGCTGGGTTCGCCGCCAGCATGCCACCGCCTAGACTGTTTGTTCCGCGAAGGGAGGTCCAGTTGTGGCTACGCCGCTCTTTGACGCCCAATCACCGCAGTTTGTGGAGCTTCTGGACACCTGTCCGATTGTCGCCGGCGCGACGGTAAGCAAGCCGCTACTCAACCTGCCCCAGGGTAAGGTCGTGATCTTCGCGATGGATGCGCGGCAGGAGATCAGCGAGCACCGCGCGCCTTTCGTCAGCACGGTTCAAGTTCTCGAGGGCCGATTACGATTCGCCGTCGGTCCTGAAGAGCGCGAGATGGGACCGCAGGATTGGCTGCTGATGCCCTCCAACGCCCCACATCGGCTCACAGCGATCGAACCCACGCGCTTTCTGCTGGTCCTGTTCAAGGGCGACTGACGGTCCCCGCGGTCGCGCACGTCGAAATACTACGCTCGCAGCAGAGCCTCGAGGTTCAACGGCCGCGTGTACATCGCGACGCTCCCGTCGGCGTCCCGGGGCCAATCCTCCTTGGGCCTGTCCCAGTAGAGTTCAACACCATTGCCGTCGGGGTCACGCAGGTAGAGGGCCTCGCTCACCCCGTGATCTGAGGCCCCGTCGAGCGCGATTGCCGCCGCTCGAAGCCGCCGCAGGGCATCGGCCAGTGCCGCACGGGTCGGATACAGGATGGCGATGTGGAACAGCCCGGTCGCTCCGGGTGGCGGAGGCGCACCGCCCTTGCTCTCCCACGTGTTGAGCCCAATGTGGTGGTGGTAACCACCGGCGGAAACGAATACGGCGTCCGGTCCGTAGCGTTGCGTGACCTCGAACCCCAGCACATCGCGATAGAACGCCAGCGACCCCTCGATGTCCGCGACCTTGAGGTGGACGTGGCCGATTCGAACGCCGGGATCGATCGCGGGTTGGGCCATGTCGCTCCTTGGTCCTTGACCTCGTGCTCTGCGGGGCCGATTGGGCCGCCAGCATCCGCCGGGCAGATAATACGCGAATGGACACGCACGCTGAACAGCCTCCAGCCCCCACGAGAAACCCCGCCCACGCGGCACGGGCCGCGGACAGGGTGATCGAGATGCGGCTGCGCTCCCTGGGCCAGTTCTTTGACCCGGTCGACCCGTCACCGCCGGGCGAGCAAGACCTGAGCCAATGGTCGGCGGACTACATCGTCGAGAGCGTCAAGGAGATGCACGCGAGCGAGGTCGGGGGGGGCGGGGGCGAGCCGGCCGGGCTCAAACTCGTGCTCGTGCTGGGCGACCCAGCACCCCCGCCTCCCGAGGCAGAGGTCGTGGCCAGTGCCGTGCGTGCCCACTTTGCACGTCAGGCCGTTCTCAGGGGCCGCGCTCTGCACCGGCTCCTCCGGCGCGGCGGGATCAGCCTGGTCATCGGGCTTGCGTTCCTGGTGATCTGCTTCGCCGTCTCCCGGACGGTGTTCTGGATGCTCGGTGACGGCACGGGCTCCACGCTCCTGCGCGAAGGGTCGTTGATCGTGGGATGGGTGGCGATGTGGCGGCCGATCGAGATCTTCCTGTACGACTGGTGGCCCATCGTCGGCGAGCGACGGCTGTACGATCGGCTCAGCCGGATCAGAGTGCGGATCGTGGGCGGAGCGTCAATCCACAGCGCGTCGGGAGGCGAACCGCCGCCCGACGCCGCGCGCATGGCCGCGAGGGCCATCTCGCGCTGGGAGAATGAAGGTGGCCGGATAGCAGCCACGACGAGTCCTCCGCAGAAGGAGCCGCTCAGTTCGCATCCGTGACACCCGACGCCACGGAGCCGCGAATCGGCGGCTGCGGGGGACCAACGACCCGCCCGGAGGCGTGATGGCGCCCGTTCGCCCATCGACCGGAAGGGATGGAGTACACGCATGACCTGGAGTCTCGTTCTCGGCTGTCTTGTCATTATCCTGGCCCGCATCGGCGACGTGTCGCTGGGGGCCTTGCGCACGGTCGCCGTGGTCAGCGGGCACCGCGGATGGTCGTGGCTCTTCGGTTTATTCGAGATCACGATCTGGGTGTTCGCGGTGTCCGCCGTGATTGCGCACATTCGGACAGAGCCTGTCTACGGCATCGCGTTCGCCGTGGGCGCTGCGACGGGAAACTACGTGGGCGTGACGCTGCTTCGATGGTTGCCATTCGGAGACCACGTCGTTCGCGTGTTCACACGCGAGGGCGCGGCGATGTTCGACTCGCTCCGCCAAGCAGGCTTCATCGTGACCAAGTTCCAGGGCGAGGGGCGGGACGGCCCGGTCACCATGCTGTTCGTGCAGGTGCGCCGGAACAAGTCGCAGCGGGTCATCCGGGCCGCGCGGCGGTTGGATCCGCAGTGCTTTTACACCATCGACGACATCCGTGTCGCCGATGCCGCTCGCCCGGCTCCGTGATCGCTCGCACCGTCGCGGGGGTGACGGGGCTGACAGACGCGACTGCCCGCCGACCGTGCGTGAGCCCAGTTCCGGGCAGTCGCGAGTACAATCGGGGGTCACCGTCGTGAGCGGGAGTCGCTCCCGCGTGAGGCGTGACATTCAGCGTGAGACCGGTCCGTGAGTCGCCATGAACACCAGATCCGATCAGCTGTGCTCACTGATTGACCCGAACCGCGATCACGTACTCGGCCCTGTCGATGCGGAGATGACACTCGTTCAATACGGCAGCTACGCCGACTTCCGCTCCCGCGCGGTGCACGCGGTCGTCGAGAGCCTGCGGGGCCGCTTCGGCGACCGGATGCGCTACGTCTTCCGGCACCTGCCCGTCGAGGGCAGGTCCGCCGCCCTCCGCGCGGCCCAGGTGGTCGAGCGGATCGCCCGGGCAACGGGCAGGTTCTGGGAGGTCCACGAGAAGTTCATGGAGCTCGGACCCACGCTGAGCGATACCGACATCGACCGGGCAGCGCGCGAGCACGGCGTGAAAGCGGGGCTGGCCGAGGGTGGGAGCGCCGAGGATGATCCCGCCGCGGCCCGCCTACGCGAGGACATTGAGAGCGCCCGCCGCAGCGGCGCGACGGCGTCCCCCACGTTTTTCATCAATGGCCGGCGCTACCGCGGCACATGGGATGAGAGCTCCCTCGCGGATGCGATGCTGGGTCCCCTAGGCCACCGCATCCAAGCCGCGGCGTTCAGGTTTGTCGGCTGGGGGCCGGCCTCGGGCATGCTCTTGGGGCTGGCGACGCTGCTGGCGCTGGTGCTGAGCAACTCGCCCCTGGGCTCGAAGTTTCTGGCGCTGTGGGAAGCTCCGCTGGGGTTCCGGCTGGGCGACTGGGACTTCACGCACTCGATCCTGCATTGGGTGAACCACGGGCTGCTGTCGGTGTTCTTCTTCGTGGTGGGGCTGGAGATCAAGCGCGAGTTCACAGTGGGCCACCTGGCGACGGTGCGATCCGGCGCACTCCCCGTGCTTGCGGCCTTCGGCGGGATCGTGCTGCCCGCGGTCATCTACGCGACGATCGCGCCGCCGCACTTGCGCCATGGGTGGGGCCTCCCGATCGGCACCGACACCGCGTTCGCGGTCGCGCTGATCGTGCTCCTGGGCCGGCGTGTCCCGATCGAGCTGCGCGTGTTTCTGACCGCCGCGGTCATCATCGACGACATCGTCGCGATCGTCCTGATCGCGTTGTTTTACAGCGGGGAGATCAGCGCGAGCTATCTTGTTGCCGGCGGGGTCGTCACCGCGTGCGTGGTGGCGCTCAATCGCGGGGGCGTGTACAACCCCCTGCCGTACGCGGTCTTCGCGGTCATTCTCTGGTTTGTCCTTCACGAGGCCGGGCTGCACGCAACCCTTGCCGCGGTGATCATGGCGGTGCTCATCCCAACCCGGCCGCCCGCGAACCTCAAGGCGCTCCTGGTGCAGGCTGGGGCGATCATCCACGCGGAGGACAGCCACTCGGGCGAGGCGATGCGAACCGGACCCTCCGAGCCTGCGCTGCGAGAACTCGATGCCATCCACGGCCGGCTCGAGTCGCCCGCCGACAAGCTGCTCCGGACTGTTGAGCCTTGGTCGAGTTACGTGGCGCTGCCGATCTTCGCGATGGCGAATGCAGGGGTCGTGTGGTCCGCGGGCGTGTTTGAGGGACACGGGCGGCTCATGTTCGCCATCGCCCTAGGCCTGGTGGTCGGAAAGCCCGTAGGGATCATCGCGGCCTCCTGGCTGGCGGTTCGGAGCGGCATAGCAGCCAAGCCCGACGCGTACTCATGGCGTCAGCTCGCGGGCGCGGGGGCGCTGGGCGGGATCGGCTTCACGATGTCGCTGTTCATCGCCGGGCAGGCCTTCCCCGACGCCGCCGACTACGCCGCGGCGAAGATCGGCATCTTCATCGCGTCGCTCATCGCCGCGGCGGCAGGAACGCTCATTCTCCTTCCGCAACGCCGGGAGGTGAACGTCCCCGAACCCAGCGAGAGTGTCCAGAACGTCGGCACCAATGGGTGATCGAACCCTGCCCGTGACCGTGGTGAGCCGTCTCCCCCCCTCTCCAAACGCAGCCGACGAGCCGCCCGGCCCTCCATATGACCGTCACCACGCCACCATCACCCGCATCGCCAGCCGTCACAGCGACACGGCGATGGCGGATGCTCGTTGTTGTGGCGTCGGCGCTGGCCGCCGTGCTCGTGTATCTCGCGCTGCCGCATGACATGGGAGAACTGGGACGGCGGTGCGTCGCCATCGCGGTCTTCGCCGCGGTGCTGTGGGCGACCGAGACGATCCCGCTCTTTGCCGCATCGTTGAGTGTCGTCGGCTTGGAGGTTCTCCTGCTCGCACGTCGGGGCGGGACCGGGGGTGCCGGCGGGGGTGGAGGGGGGGGCGGGCTCGCGAGCACGGGCGACCTCAGTTACGCGCAGTTCTTCGAGCCATTCGCGTCGAGCACGGTGATCCTGTTCCTAGGCGGCTTCCTGCTCGCCGCGGCGGTACGCAAACACGGATTGGACCGTGCCATCGCGTCGCGCCTGCTGCGGCCGTTCATGGGCGACTCGTACCGGCTGATCATGGCCGTCATTCTGACGACCGGGTTCCTGTCGGTCTTCATCAGCAACACCGCGACGGCTACGATGATGCTGGCGATCGTGGCGCCGCTGGTGCGCGATCCGGCGACGCCGCGGCGGCTCGCGTCGGCGGTGGTGCTCGCCGTCTCGTTCGGGGCGAGCATCGGCGGGTTCATGACGCCGGTGAGCACGCCGCCTAACGCAATCACCATCTCGCAGCTGCAGGCGATCGGGGTCCATATCAGCTTTGTGGAGTGGGTGTTGATGGCGGCCCCGCTCTCGTTCGGGATGCTGGTGATCACGGGCGGCCTCCTGTGCGTGGTGCTGCGTCCGCCCCCCCTCCCGTGCGGCTCACTTCCAAAGTCGGTCCCAGCGCTGGGTGGCTGGGGCGACGGCAGCGGCGAGGCCGAGGGCGCCCCGGGGCGTCTCTCATGGCGTGCGCGGTTTACGGTGGTCGTCATCCTCGGTGCTGTACTGGCGTGGATGAGCGGGGCGTGGCACGGCGTCGATGACGCCGCGGTGGCGCTGATCGCGGCCACGCTGCTGGCGGCTTTGGGTGTGATCGATCGGCGCGATGTGCGGGCGATCGACTGGGATGTGCTCCTGCTCATGTGGGGCGGCCTGGCGCTGGGGCACGGGCTGCACCTGACGGGCGTGCTGGAGTATGTCGGCGGACTGCCCATGTTGCGCGATGCGCACGGGTGGGCGCTGGCGCTCATGGTGATCGGGGGCGGGATGGTCTTCGCCACCTTCATGAGCAACACCGCCGCGGCGACCATCCTCGTGCCGCTGGCGATCGCGCTCTCCACCGGAGGTGTGGCGGGCGTCGGCTCTGCTGTGGACGGAACGGACGCGGAGGCCGTGGGGCGCGCAACCCGTCTGGCGGTGATCGCCGGGCTCACGGTGAGTTTCGCGGTCTCGATGCCGATCTCGACGCCGCCGAACGCGATGGCCTACGCGACGGGGTTGGTCTCTTCGCGCGACATGATCCGCGTCGGCCTGCTCGTCTCGCTGATCGCCGTGGGGGTGCTCATGGCGGGATACTTCTGGGTGCTGCCGTGGGTGCTGGGATAGATCAAAGCGATGCCGGGTGCGTGAACCGGGGTCCGTCGTCTGGCTGTAGCGAAGAGCCGATCCCGAACGCTCAAAGGAGCAAGTCGAATGGTCCACCGACACGATCATTCCCAACGGGACGCCATCCTGACACGCTCCACTCCCACGGCAAGCATGGCTCGAGACCGGTGTCCGCGCAGGGTCGGCACGACTCGTCTGGGTACACCTGCCCTTTACATCCGCAGATTCAGCAGGCGGACCCCGGCAACTGCCCGATCTGCGGCATGGCGCTCGAGCGGCTGATGCCCTCGCGTCGCGGTGATCACGGTCGTGGTGTGGGGTCTCTTCGGACCCGAGCCGCGCTGGACCTACGCGCTGCTCAACGCGGTGGCGGTCCTGATTATCGCGTGCGTGTGCGCGCTGGGCTTGGCCACCCCGATGTCCATCATGGTCGCCACGGGGCGCGGGGCCACCTCGGGCATTCTGTTCCGCGACGCCGAGGCGATCGATGCGCTGCGGACGATCGACACGCTGATCGTGGACAAAACTGGGACGCTGACCATCGGCAAGCCCGCCTTCCACAGCGTGGTCGCGGCGCCCGGCACAGGCTTCACGGAGGTACAGGTGCTGCGGCTGACCGCAAGCCTCGACCAGGGGAGCGAGTACCCGCTCGCCGAGGCCTTCGTCGCCGAGGCCAGCCGGCGCGGGCTCCCTCTGAGCAAGGCGGAGGAGTTCGAGTCGGGAACGGGGATCGGCAACCGCGGCCGCGTGGATGGGAAACGCATCGCGCTCGGGAACACAGCGCTCATGCAGGAACTGGGCGTGGACGTTGCGGCGCTCCGATCGGCCGCTGAGGAGCGCCGAGCGCGGGGATCCTCGGTGGTATTTGTTGCCATCGGCGGACGCGCGGCAGGTTTGGTGGCCGCGGCCGAGCCGGTGAAGGAGTCGACGCCCGAGGCCATCGAGCAGCTCCACCGAGCCGGTATCCGCATCGTCATGGGGACCGGCGACGGGCTCACGACCGCGCAGGCGGTCGCCAAACAGCTTGGGATCGACGAGGTTCACGGCGAGGTCCGCCCGCAGGACAAGGTCGATCTCGTCGCGTCGCTGCAAAGCAAAGGGCATCGCCTCGCGATGGCAGGCGATGGCATCAACGACGCCCCGGCGCTGGCCCGCGCCAATGTCGGGTTAGCGATGGGCACCGGCACCGATGTGGCGAAGAACAGCGGTCACCTGACGCTGGTCAAGGGCGACCTGCGAGGCATCGCCCGCGCACGCCAACTCTCGCAGGCAACCGTTGCGAACATGAAGCAGAACCTGGCGTTGGCCCTGATCTACAACACTCTGGGTGTGCCTATCGCCGCGGGCGTTCTACACCCTGCCTTCGGCGTGCTGCTGTCCCCCATGTTCGCTGCGCCAGCGATGAGCCTGAGTTCCGTCTCGGTGGTGTTCAACGCGCTGCGGCTTCGGAAGTCCTGATTCCCCACCATCCGGCCCTCCGGGGTCACAGCAAAATCTGGAAACCCGGATTCCAAAGAACTTGATATAATCGATACTCGTATCCAGAAATAGGCGCCCCCAAAGGCCCGCCGCCGGGGAGTACTGGAGATGCAACGGACCCTCATCTGGGATCTGCCTGTTCGGGTCTTTCACTGGTTGCTCGCCGGTGGTTTTACCGCCGCGGCGATTCTCGCATTCCTGACCGAGGACGAGGGGGCACTTTTCCCCTATCACGGGATCATCGGGCTGGTGCTGGCCTTCATGGTCATTCTGCGGATCATCTGGGGGTTCATCGGCACACGCCACGCCCGGTTCAGCGCGCTGCTCTTCAGCCCGAGAGCTCTTGTTGAATACCTGCGGGGAACTGTGTCGGGGCGGGGCAAACGCTTCGTAGGCCATAACCCGGGCGCGGCCTACGCGATCCTCGCGATGTTCGCTCTCGTGCTCGGCCTTGCCGTGACGGGAGTCATGATGGGCCGGGGAAACGAGGGTGTGAAGGACATCCACGAGCTCATGGCGTGGTCGATGCTCGTTGTCGTCGGTGCGCATCTCTTGGGCGTTCTCATCCACACGCTCCGTCACCGCGAGAACATCACCCGGACGATCGTCGACGGGTACGCGACGGCTGACCCCTCTCAGGGCATCCGCTCGGCGCGTCCCTTCGCGGCGGTCGTGCTGGTCGGTCTTTCGGGGCTCTGGACGGTCGGGCTCCTTCGGAGCTATAGCGCCGATTCCAGAGTGGCGGACGTCCCGCTCCTGGGTTCACTCCAACTCGGGGAGCTGGAGCACAACGGTAGTCATGACGGAGGCGAGTCCCGCCCCGACCACGATGATTAGGGCGGTGGAGGTCTTTCGAACAGCAAGGAGATTCCGATGCACGGAGCAGGCCGTACGGTCAAAGCCGATTCCCCGAGATGGGCCGGAGTACTTGGTCGCGCAACCCTGATGACCGCGGCCTCGCTCGCCGTGATCAGCGCCGGTTGTGCGGGGCAACCTCGGGCAAAGGGAGACGCCCCCTCCGCATCACTCGAGCAGCCGTCGAGAGAGTTCCGCGCACACCACGCCGAGGTTCTGGAGCACCTTGGCCACGTCGACGCGATGGCCGCCCGGCTTCCGCGGGAATCGTCCACTGAGCAGCGTCAGACCATGCAGAGGGTGGTCGGGTTCTTCAAGGAGCACATCGGTCCCCACGCCCTGGACGAAGAGCGTGTGTTGTACCCGGCGGTGCGGCAACGCGCGGGGGACGGCAACCGCATAACGGAGGTTCCCATCTACGAGCACCGCATTGTGGAACGGTGGATTGCGGACCTCGAGGCTGAGGCCGCGAAGTCCTCGCCCGACGCCGCTTCGTTCTCGGAGAAAGCCGTGCACCTCGTTGGCTTGTTGCGAGCCCACTTTGAAGTCGAGGAGCAGGTTCTCCTCCCGATCCTCGATGCCACGATGACGCCGGAGGAGTTCAAACGAGAGATCGGCGACCGGATGGCGCATTGATGCCGCCGCCACTCGTGTCGCTCTGCATTCCCAACCCAGCGATGCGGAGGGTTGATCCAACCTGGGGCGCAGCGTTGCGCTCGAAGTCCTAGGGTAAGGCGATGATGGAGCCTTCCCCTCGGCAACCCGGCGAATCCCCGCTCGAATCCATGGCTGGCGCCCAGCTCGCGGAGCGCGTCAAGGAACTCACGTGCCTGTACGAAGTCGCGGCAGTCTTTGCCAGACGCGGCGGGAGTGGACCGGGGAGGGAGGGGTCCTTGCGGGAGAGCCTGGCGCGGGTGGTCGCAGTGCTTCCGACGGCATGCCGATATCCCGAGCGCGCCATCGCGACGCTCCGGCTCGACGGGATCGAGGTCGCATCGGCCGCGCACGGACTCGACGCTCGCGCGCCCCGCGTGCGCGCCCCGCTCCGCATCGCGGGCGTGGAGCGGGGCGAAGTGGCGGTCGGGTACGGGCTTGCACCGGGGGCCGACGGCCCCTCGTGCGGCACCGATGACACCGGGGCGGCCGGCGATGGGGGCGCGGGGGGGTTCCTCGTCGAGGAGCAAGCGCTGTTGGATGCGGTGGCGCACCAGATCGGTGTCTTCGTGGCGAGCGTCGAGGCGGAGGAACGCCGCGCCGATATCGAAGCGACCCTGCGCCACGCCGATCGGCTGGCGACCATCGGGCAGCTCGCCGCGGGCGTGGCCCACGAACTCAACGAGCCGCTCGGCAACGTGCTGGGCTTTGCCCAGCTCGCGCTCAAGGCCGCGGATGTGCCCGAGCAGGTCCGCGCGGACCTCGCGCAGATCGCGCAGGCCGCGCTCCACGGCCGCGAGATCATCCGCAAGCTGCTGGTCTTCGCCCGGCAGACGCCCGCCTCCAAGAGGCCCACGGGGATCAACGGGGTGGTCGAGGAGGCCATGTTCCTGCTTGAAGCGGGGTGTGAGAACCCCGGGGTCCGCTTCGTGCGAGCGCTCGCCGTGGGCCTGCCTGAGGTCGAGGCGGACCCGGTTCAGATCCGCCAGGTGGTGACCAACCTGGTCATCAACGCGATTCAGGCAATCCGAGAGGCGGGAACCATCACCGTCAGGACCATGATGGAACCTGGTCGCGTTGTGCTTTCGGTCGAAGACACAGGCGCTGGGATGACACCCGAGGTGCTGCGGCGTATCTTCGACCCGTTCTTCACAACCAAGGACGTGGGGCAGGGGACAGGGCTGGGGCTTGCAGTCGTGCAGGGGATCGTCGCCGGGCACGGCGGGAGCATCGAGGTGGATTCGGAGCCGGCTCGGGGGAGCGTCTTCCGCGTGAGCCTGCCCGTGTGCGCGGCTGCCCCGCGTGAATAAACTCATGACGTCATGACCGAAGCGGCCCGCATCCTCGTGGTGGACGACTTGCCCGCGACACGCGAGGTGCTGGAGCGACACCTGCGCGCGGACGGGCACGAGGTTTACTCGGCGGCCAGCGTCGCCGCGGCCATCGGCGTGCTCGACCGCACGCCCATCGACCTGGTCGTGACGGACCTGCGCATGCCCGGCGCGGACGGCATGGAACTGGTCCGCCACGTGCGCGACCATCTCCGCGGCACGGGCGTCATCATGGTCACCGGGTTCGCCACGGTGGGCGGCGCTGTCTCCGCGATGCGGGAAGGAGTAGACGATTACCTCCCCAAACCGTTCTCCGATGAAGAGCTGATGCACGCCGTTCGCAGCACGCTCGACAAAGTGCGGTTGAGACGTGAGATCGATGCACCGGGCACGGTCGAAGCCCCTGATGGCCTGATCGGGACGTCGCCCGCGATGCAGCGCGTCTATCGCCTGGTCGCACGCGCCGCGGGCGCCGGTGTGCCCGTACTCATCACCGGGGAGAGCGGGACCGGCAAGGAGCTTGTCGGGCGGGCGATCCACTACCGAGGCGCACGCGCCTCCGCACCCTTTCTCGCGGTCAACTGCGCGGCAATACCCGAGTCGCTGATCGAGAGCGAGTTGTTCGGGCATACCAAGGGCGCGTTTACCGGCGCGACGACGACGCGCCAGGGGTTCTTTGTCGCCGCGGACGGCGGGACGCTATTCCTGGATGAGGTTGCGGAACTCTCGCCGATCGCGCAGGCCAAGCTGCTGCGTGTGCTGCAAGAGAAGACGGTGCAGGCGGTCGGCGCAGATCAGCCGCGAACGGTGGATGTGCGAGTCATCGCCGCGACCAACAAGGACCTGCAGGGGCTCGCCCGCGAGGGCAAGTTCCGCGAGGACCTCTTCTTCCGGCTCCACGTTCTTCCCATTGAAATGCCCCCGCTGCGTGAGCGCGACGGCGATGTCGTGCTGCTGCTGCGGCACTTTCTGGCGGCGGCGGCGGAGCAGAGTTCAGCGCCCGCACCCCGGGTCACGGACGCCGCGCTCGACGCGCTGCGGCGTTACTCCTGGCCCGGCAACGTGCGAGAACTTCAGAATCTCGCTCAGCGCTTGGTGATCTTTGCGGATGCAGGGGTGATCGACACCGTGGATCTGCCGACGGTGATGCGATACACCACCTCGCCGGCATCGCCGCCGCCGATCGGAACGTTCGGCGCTCTGCCACGAACGTTGCGTGAAGTCGAGCTGGACCATATCCGCGCCGTGCTTGAGAGTGTTGGCGGGAACAAGACGAAGGCGGCCGAACTTCTGGGAATCGACCGCAAGTCCCTGCGCGAGAAGCTCAAGGCGGGTTCTCGCGCTGGGTCCGCCTCCGACACAGCGTGATTGGGCGGCGCGCTGGTCTCCCACATGCGATTGACGGCTGACGTCGAAGAAGCGCCGGCTCACCGGGCGCGGAGAGACTCACCCCGCCGGGGCGAAACACCCCGCGCAGGACGCCTCTGAAACCGCGTTCCCGCAGCGTGGCGCAGGAGATCGCGTTGGCACGCGGGTTGCCATAGGTCCATCGTCCCAACACGGAGTAACCCCACCATGTCCCGAACCAACGGCACCGCCACGCTCGAACCGACCAAAGCCGCCCCCATCGCGCCGGCGCCTCCGCGCTCCACGGATCAGCCACGACTGTTTCAGCGCGTCCGCGAGCAGATGGACCGGGCGGCCGAGGTTGTCGGGCTCGCACCCGAAGTCCGCAAGATCCTCTCCTCTCCAGCCTGCGAGGTGGGCGTCAACTTCCCCGTGCGCATGGACGACGGGCGCATCGAGATGTTCTCCGGCTACCGCGTGCAGCACAATAATGTCCTCGGGCCATTCAAGGGTGGCATCCGGTACCACCCGGATGTCAGTCTGGACGAGGTCCGGGCCCTGGCGGCCTGGATGACGATCAAGTGCGCTCTGGTGGACATTCCCTTCGGCGGCGGCAAGGGTGGCGTGCAGGTCGATCCGACGACGCTGAGCCGGCGCGAGGTCGAGCGGATGACACGACGGTTCGTGTACGCGCTGGGAGCGAACATCGGGCCGGGATATGACGTGCCCGCGCCGGATGTCAACACAGACGCCCGGACGATGGCCTGGATCGTGGACACCTACGCTGCGACGTTGCCGCCGCAGGAACGCTACCGGGCTCTCTCGGTTGTCACCGGCAAACCGGTGAGCGCCGGCGGATCGGTCGGGCGTGAAAAGGCGACCGGGCAGGGCGTGGTCGACCTCGTCGAGTGCTGGGCCCAAGACCAGCGTTGCAAGGTCGCCGACCTTTCCTACACCGTCCAGGGCTTCGGCAAGGTCGGTTCATGGGCGGCTCGCATCCTGAAGGACAAGGGCGCAAAGCTGCTCGCCGCGCAGGATGTGACCGGGGCGATCAGGTCATACACCGCGGAAGGACTCGACGCCGATGCGCTCGCGGAGCACGTCAAGACGACCGGTGGGGTCGCGGGCTTCCCGGGCGCACAAGCGATCTCGCGTGAGGCATTCTTCGAAGTGCCAGCGGACGTCTTTATCCCGGCTGCCCTGGAGAACCAAGTGACGGGCGAGACGGCGCGCCTGCTCAAAGTCCGGCTCGTGGCGGAGGGCGCCAACGGCCCGACCACCAGCGAGGGTGACATCGTACTCCGAGAGCGGGGCATCGCCGTTCTGCCGGACGTGCTCTGCAATGCCGGAGGCGTGATCGTCAGCTACTTCGAGTGGCTCCAGAACCGGGGCGGCGCGGCGTGGAACGCTGCGGAGGTTGATCAGCGGCTGCGCGAGATCCTCGAACGGGCCTACACCCGTGTGAAGGAGATGGCGGCTGACAAGTCGCTCGGCTGGCGCGACGCCGCGTACGCGGTGGCGTTGCGGCGGATCGAGCAGGTGTACGCCGAGCGCGGCATCTTCCCGTGATCGGCATCGGATGGAACTGAACCGGTGAACCCAAGTCGTAGGAGCTTACCATGAACAACCGCACCATCCACGTCACGCAGCACGACATGGAGCGTCTGCGCGCTCTGATCGCGTCGGCCAACGGCGGTCGCTGCGATGACCGAGACCGGCCATACCTGGCGACGCTCGCGGCGGAGCTTGATCGGGCCGTTGTTGTTGGGCCCGACGAGGTTCCGCCCGACATGGTCACGATGAACTCGCGCGCGCGGCTGAGAGACGGCCGGCGCACCTGGGTCATGACGTTGGTATTCCCTGAGGACGCTAACCCCGAGGAAGGAGCGATCTCCGTGCTTGCGCCGCTAGGGGCGGCGCTGCTGGGATGCCGTGTTGGCCAGGCGGTGAGTTTCCGGGTGCCGGGAGGAGCCGAGCGCACCTGCGACATCCTCAGCGTGCTCTATCAACCCGAAGCCGCCGGCGACCTTCACCTGTAACGCGGCATCGTGTTTCCACAACTTGGAGTCCCCCTGGTTCTCGTCGCGTGTCTCACACGCAAGGAGTGCGCTATGACCACCCGACCCATCGTCAGCACACTGGACATCGCTCGTATCGAGCCGCTGCTCTTGGGCAGCTGGACCGACGCACCGGTCCTCAGGCTTCGATCTCTTCTGGAGCGAGCGAGAAAGGTCGCGCCGCCCCGGGTGCCCCCCGATGTGGTCACGATGAACTCGCGCGTGCGGGTCCGGTATCCCGGCGATGAAGAGGCCGAAGCATTCGATCTCGCGTTCCCGAACTCGGATGCGCCCGGGCTATCGGTGCTTTCGCCACTGGGCGCGGCACTGCTCGGCGCACGCGAAGGCGACATTGTCGAGTGTGCTGGGAGTCGCGTATCCCGGCGAGTAACGGTCGAGCGGATCGAGTATCAGCCCGAGCGTGAGCGTCACTTCGATCGGTAGGAGCATCGTGTTTCAGGAGGTATGACATGCCCCCGACTTCCCCATCGCTCCCCATCCACATCAGGCCAGGCAACCTGCAGACGAGTTCCGCGATCGAGGCGTGGGTCCATCGCAAGCTCGCCGGTGCATTCCGGCGGCATGGCTCCAAGATGACCGCCGTTGAGGTCCACTTCGAGGACGTGAACGGCCCGAAGCACGGCGCCGAGGATGCGCGATGCGTGATGGAGGCCCGGGTCAACGGCCGGCTGCCGGTTGCGGTGCAGGCTCGTGCCCGGGATCTTTACGCCGCTATCGATGCAGCAGCCCACAAGCTGGATGCGGCCATCGCTCGGGTTGTCGAGCGTATCGATACTCGTGCGCGGCGGCGGTTCCGCCAGGAACGGGAACAGGATGGTGCGGCCGCAGCGTTGTCATCTAAGGGCGGAGAGGGCAGATCCCATCCCCGCGCAGCAGGCGACGGGGGCGTGACCGCCTCCGCAGATGATGGACGCCGCGCCGTGATCATCGCCGGCTTTGGCCCCGTGGGCCGCGCTTTGGCCGATGAACTGGTAAGGCACGGGGTTCCCATCACTGTCGTGGATATCAACGCTGAGACGATCCGTACGCAGAAAGGTCTTGGCCGCTCGGTCCTGTGCGGCGATATCACGGATCCCGAAGTCCTTCGCAACGCAGGGATTGAGACGGCCGCGGCCCTTGCGATCACGATTCCCGATGGGGCGGATGCCGTGAGAGCGTGTGCCGCGGCACGCGCGATCTCACCGGACGTGCACATTACCACCCGCACGACGTTCCTCAGCCAGGGCCTGGAGGCCATGCGAGCGGGCGCAAACTCCATTACGGTGGAGGAGATTGCCACGGCACACGCCCTCGCACACGTGGTGACCCAGCAGCTCGCGAGCAACCCTGATCGGCCCGATCGGAAGTGCCGGAAGAGGCCGACTAATACCATCAGCAGGTCGTGACGCCCCACCGTGGGCGTGTTCCGGGTGCAGCCGTCAACCGCGGGAGAGCTTATGAGCAGCCTCAACTCGATCCTCGTCGCCGTGGACTTTTCCCCTTGCTCCGCCGTGGCACTCAACGCGGCCAGCCGCATCGCGGAGCGCAACCGCGCTTCGTTGCGAGCGGTGCACGTGGTCCCACTCCCAACGTTCGAGCCAACGCCACATCCACTGATTCCGTTTCCGCTGCCGACTCAGGCTGACTTGGTTGCGGATGCGAAGGAGTCGTGGAGCCGCTTTGTGGCGGACGCGGGCGTGGCTCCGGACGTGGTGTGTGATATCGAAGTCGGTCGTCCAAGAGACGCCATCCTGGAATCCACGGCGCGAGCTCGTGCGGATCTGCTCGTGCTCGGAGCCCACGGTTCGCACGATGCGCACAAGGGCGTCGGCCCTACGGCCGCGGCCTGTATGCAGCGCGCCAAGACAATGGTCCTGCTCGTCAGGGAGGACAAGGTTGGGCCATTCAAGAGTGTTGTGGCGTGTGTGGACTTCACGGACACCTCCAAGCTTGCGTTGCAACAGGCGATCCGGGTCGCCGCGCACGATGAGGCGGCCTTGTGCGTTTTGCATGTGTACGACGATCCTTGGCGCGGCCTGGGCGCCCCCACGGATATCCGAGTGAACATGCCCGACTTCAAAGCGCAGTTCCACCGGAGTGTCGAAGATCGGCTCCGCGAGTTCTGCGAGCCGTTCGCCCGCGAGCTCGGCGCCATGAAAGCGGAGTTCCAGTGCCTCGAGTCGGAGTGGCGCGGCGGAGGATACGGCCACGCCATCGTGCGATTCGCCAAGGAGCACGGGTGCGACCTTGCGGTGCTCGGCACCCGTGACCGGTGGAACGTCAGGGACATGGTGTTCGGCTCAACGGCCGAACGGGTCGTACGCGACGCGCCCTGCTCAACCCTCGCCGTCAAGCCCGCACTCGTGGAGTGATCGTGGCACTGTCGACGCCGTCCCGCCGAGTTCGCGTGCCGCCCGGACGCCGCTCTACACCAGACTCATATCGAGGATGCCCACCATGCCCGACCCGACTGACCCCGAAACTCTTAAGGCGCTCGCCACGCAGCGCCGCGAACTGACGCCGGAATCAACCGCCGCATTCCAATCGTTCCAGACCAAGGTCTTTGCCGACGGTGCGCTCGATCACAAGACCAAGCAGATCATCGCGGTCGCCGTCGCGCACGTGACACAATGCCAGCAGTGCATCCGGTTGCACACCAAGGCCGCGCTGCGGGCCGGTGCAACACCGCAGGAACTCATGGAGGCCGCATGGGTCGCGGCGGAAATGCGAGCCGGGGGCGCGTACGCGCACTCGAATGTCATGCTCGCCGCGATCGACGAGGCGCGCGGCCAACCGCCCGGCGCTGGGAGCGCACAGGAGGCCCACCCTTGACCACCCCGCGCACAAAGGTCCGCCTCAAGCGCGTGTACGACGCGCCGGCCCCGAACGACGGCTACCGCATCCTGGTCGACCGGCTCTGGCCCCGCGGCCTGAGCAAGCCAGCTGCGCGGATCGACCTCTGGATGAAGGACGCCGCACCTTCGACGCAGTTGCGCCGGTGGTACCACACCGATCTGTCGCGTTGGCCTGAGTTTCGCGCACGCTACAGGGCCGAACTTGCCGACCCTGAAAATCCGGCACTGGCTGCGCTCCGGGCGATCGTGCGCGAGCACACCAAACGGGGCGGCCAGGGCGTCACGTTGCTGTACGGCGCCGCGGATGTGGAACAAAACCACGCGATCGTGCTGCGGGATCTGCTTCACAGACGGGATTCGCGATGACCGTGAACGCGCGGAAGGACGCACTCGATGTGGCCGGCGTTCGGAAACCCCCGTGCCCGCTCTTGCACGCCTGACCGACGATGTAGAGTGAGTCGTCCCTGCGTAACAAGGTGATTCGACGCCTATGCCGCGGGTGGTGACACGTTGCAGCCAAACCTCGCGTCCGAGCCAATCCACCGCGCGATCATCTCTTGGCTGAGTCATCGCCTGGAAGCGACACTTGCAACAGAAACGCCGCGGGAAGCGATCCTCTCGCGCGGACATCGTGGCGCACGCCGGGGGCCATCGCCAGGAGCGTGCCCGGAGCCAGCCGACGCGGCTCGCCGGCCACGGTCACCTCCAATTCGCCCTCGATCGCCTGAACCGTCACGACGCCCGCCGCCGCGTGTTCGGGGAGGGCACCGCCGACGTCAAGGACAAAGAGCGCCATCGTCCGCCCGGCGTGCTTGTAGAGCGTCTCCTGCCGGTGTCCGTGCTTTGAGGAGGCTCCTTCTGCCCGGAGTGCAGCGATCTCTGCGTGAAGGTCAAATAAGAGATGGTCCGACGCAAAGCGTTCTGCGGGCGGCTGCCGAAGGGAAGGCGGGCGAGCGTCGGTCATGGATGTGGCTCCTGTGTGTGCCGTGCTGGATTCAGGGACGGGAGCGACCAGCCGGGCATCGGTCAGGTTGGGCGGTGAGCCCGTTCTTGCCCGCGAGCCCGGCCGGCGTTTCTCGATGGCGACAGCTTCGTCGGTCAGTCGCGCGAGGGCCTCCGGGTGGCCTCGCTGCACGGCCTCGAAGAACTCCCGTTCCTCCCATCGGATGTGGTCGTGGAGAAGCACTCCCAGCCGCCGCGCAAGCTCCGGCTCTGTCGCCGCCGCATCCGGATCGGCCTCGCACCGCGCGGCCAAGCCCCGAAGCACGGCGTGCTCATCCAGCAACCGGTGGCGCAACTCCGTTGACTCGGTCAGAGGAAGGAGCAGCCGCTCTTCATCGTCGAAGTGCTCGCATATCTCGGTCCGCCAGGTGCGGACGAAGTCGTCGATCGCACGCCGCCGCCTCTCAAGGCCCTGGCTCGCGGCCAGTTGCAGGTTGCGCGCCTGGATGAGCCCGCTCATGTGCTCGCGCGACAGCGGCTGGAGCGCGGCGTGTCGCTTCAACGGCGGCGTCGTATCGGGCGGTGCCGCCGTGGGATCATCAAGCGTCATGGACAATACTATTGCCCGGAGGTCGTCATGCTGAACATCCTGGGCCGATCGCCCGATCATGGGTTCGATGAACCGCTGGGGCTGCTGTCGGACTGCCACCGGCGGATCGAGGGTTTCTTGGCGTTGCTGATCAAGGTGAGCGACCAGTGGCAGGGACACGCGATGGATGAGCACGCCGCCGAAGCGGTGCGCCGCGCGCTCAAATACTTCGCGCACGCCGCGCCGCGGCACACCGCCGATGAGGAGGAGTCGCTCTTCCCTCGCATGAAGGACGCGGCACGTGCCCGGGGCGAGAGGTGCGAGGCCCTGGAGCGGCTGGAGAGCGACCACGACCGCGCCGACCCGCTGCACGCGCAGGTGGATCACCTGTTCAACGACTGGCTCCGGGACGGTTCGCTCGCGCCCGAGCGGGCGGCGGAGCTGCGCGGCCTGCTGGCGACCTTGCGTGAACTCTACCAAGGACACATCCACATCGAGGATGCCGAGGTCTTCCCGCTCGCGGGGCAACTGCTCTCGCACGCGGAGTTGCGGGAAGTCGGCGACGAGATGCGGGCCCGGCGCGGGCTAGGCTCAAAGGCTCACTAACGATCTGTGCGGGGGGCGGTGGGCGAAACCCAAACACACTACAAACACCAATGGTGCGCGGACCGCTTGTCTTTTTGTGCGATATAGCATACATTGCAAATATGGCACAAACAGTCGAGAACCTGCCCGCCACCCTTCGAGCCGTCCGCGCCGCCCTGAATCTGACTCAGGAGCAGCTCGGCGAGAAGCTCGGCGTCTCGTTCGCCACCGTCAACCGCTGGGAGGGCGGCGAGGTGAAGCCGCAGAAGGCGGCGCGTGAGGCGATCCTGGCGCTGGCCAGCCAAGCGGGTGTCGCGCCGGAGGAGGCGAGCGAGACACCCACGGTGCCGCGACGCGGGCGGCGCAAAGGCGCTGGTTCGCAGGCGACGACCACCAAGCCCATGGAGCAGATGCTGTGGGATGCGGCCTGCTCGATCCGCGGCGAGAAGGACGCGGCGAAGTTCAAGGACTACCTGCTGCCGCTCCTGTTCCTCAAGCGCTTGTCCGACGTGTTCGACGACGAGATCGAGCGCTTGGCTGAAGACTACGGCGACCGGGCGACGGCGCTGCAGATCGCAGACTCCGACCACTCGCTGCTCCGCTTCTACCTGCCTGCCGAGGCACGCTGGGCCGTGATCAACGGGCGTGAGGCCTTCGACTGGCCCGCCAAAGAGAAGCCCCGCGACATCGGCGAGCACCTGACCAAGGCCATGCGGGCGGTGGTGAAGCACAACCCCTCGCTGTCGGGGGTGATCGACGTCGTGGACTTCGCCGCCGAGCGCAACGGCGAGCGGGACATCAACCCCGCCAAACTCCGCGACGTCGTCGAGACCTTCTCCGATCCGCGCTACCGGCTCGGGCTCGCGGACGTGGACCCCGATTTCCTCGGCCGCGCGTACGAGTACCTGCTCCGCAAGTTCGCCGAGGGGTCGGGCCAGAGCGCGGGCGAGTTCTTCACGCCGACCAACGTCGGGTTCCTGATGGCGTACATCCTGAAGCCGCGCCCGGGGCAGGAGTGCCACGACTACGCCTGCGGCTCGGCGGGCCTGCTCATCAAGCTCCAGCTCGTTGCCCGCGAACTTGACCCGACGAGCAAGGTGCCGCTGAAGTTGACGGGGCAGGAACTGCAGGCCGAAAGCTATGCGATCGCCCGCATGAACGCCATCATCCACGACATGGACGTGGATCTGCAGCGAGGCGACACGATGATCAACCCAAAGTTTCGCGGCTCCGATGGGCGTTTGCGGAACTTTGACCTGATCGTCGCCAACCCGATGTGGAACCAGCCTTTCGCACCGGACACCTTTACAAATGACCCCTTCGACCGATTCCGCGGAGCGGGTGGCATCACCACAGGCAAAGGCGACTGGGCGTGGCTCCAGCACACGTTGGCATGCATGAACGAGGGTGGTCGTGCGGCCGTCGTTCTTGGCGCGGCCGCAGTCACACGAGGATCAGGGTCTACGGAAGAGGCCAGAGAGCGCAACATCCGGAAATGGTTCGTGGACCGCGATCTCATCGAAGGGGTTGTGCTACTTCCAGACAACCTGTTCTACAACACCACTGCCGCTGGCATCATCATCGTGCTGAACAAACGCAAGACCGAGGCTCGGAAGGGCAAGATCGTCCTGCTCAACGGAAGCCAGTGTTTTCGGAAGGGGCGGCCCAAGAACTACCTTTCTGAGGAAGACCTCCACCACCTTGCGGATCTGTTTGCCCGAGGCGATAGCGTTGAGGGCGAGGTCGCTGTCATCACCAAGCAGCAGGCAGAAGAGGCCGACTACAACCTCAACCCAGCGAAGTGGGCAAGGAAGACGAGTGCTGCGGACGACGACAATCTTGCGACGCTCGCCGCAGAGCTCCAAGCGCTAGATGCGCAGTCTGCCGAGATCGACGCCAAGCTCAGGGGCATCCTGTCGACGGCTGCCACAAGTAGCCGGGGAACTACTGACCAACTTCCCGATGGGTGGAGTGCCGAGCCATTTGAGAAGGTCGCAACCTATTCGGCCGGCCGTACCCCGGCGCGGGCGACGGCTGCCTACTGGCAGAACGGCAAGGTGCCTTGGGTTGCAATCTCAGACATGGAGCCGTTCGGAGTCATTCACGAGACCAAGGAGAAGGTATCTGAACTCGCCTTCAACGAGGTGTTCCGAGGTCAGGTGGTCGCGCCGGGCACACTATTGATGAGCTTCAAGCTGACGATCGGAAGAGTGGCGAAGCTTGGGATTCCCGCCTGCCATAACGAGGCGATTATCTCAATCGAACCTCGGGAGGGAGTGGACAGCGGCTACCTCGGGTACTTCCTGTCGCAGGTTGACTACGCCGACCACCAGGATCGTGCCGTCAAGGGCAACACGCTCAACCGCGACAAGATCGACCGCATTCCGGTTGTGCTTCCTACAGAGCCAGAGCAGCCTGCCATCGCAGCGATCCTCGACCTGGTACGGCAGGGGATTGAACTTCACGCGAAGAAGCAGACAGTGCTGGAGCGAGTCTTCACAAGCCTCCGCCGCCGGTTGCTCACAGGTGCGGTGCGTGTTGGTGACTTTGATCCGACCGCTCTGCCGAACCCGCAGGAGTCCCACCCATGAGCACGGTGAAGATCAGCGAGGCCGGTACCGTGCAGTTCCCGATGGTTAAGCATGCCGAGGAGATCGGCTGGGAGCCGCTCACGCCTGAGCGGGCGCTGGCCCTGCGCGGCGGCGAGGCGGGCGTGTTCCTGCGCGAGGTGCTCACGGCGAAGTTGGCCGAGTTCAACCCATGGCTAACGCCGGATGCGATCCGCTCCATCATCGAGACCCTGGACGCGCTGCCGCCGACGATCGACGGCAACCGCGAAATGCTGTCGTGGCTGCGTGGGGAGCGGGGCTGGTACGACGAGAAGGAGAAGCGGCAACGCCCCGTGAAGGTGATCGATTTCGCCCAGCCCGGGCTCAACACGTTCAACGTCACCTGGGAGTGGAAGGTCAAGCCGCCGGGCCGGGCCAAGGGCAACCGCGCCGACGTGATGTTCCTGATCAACGGCATCCCCGTGTGCATCGTCGAGCACAAGAACCCCAAGCTCGGGGACGCAATCGAGCGCGCCGTGAAGCAGCTGAAGCGGTATGAACTGGAGACGCCCGAACTGTTGGCCGCGCCGCAGCTGTTCAACGTCACCCACCTGATCGACTACTGGTTTGGCGTGACGTGGACGGCGAGCCGGCGGGATATGGCTCGCTGGAAGCAGGCCCCGGAAGAAACGTACCGGTTCGCGGTGCAGGCGTTCTTCGAGCACACGGACTTCCTGCGGACGCTGCAGCAATGGATCCTGTTCTACGTCAAGGACGGGGAGACGAAGAAGTCGGTGCTGCGCCAGCACCAGCGGCGGGCCATCGACGCCGTGGTCGGGCGCTGCCTGGACCCACAGCGACAGCGCGGGCTCGTGTGGCACACGCAGGGATCGGGCAAGACGTTCACGCTGCTGACGGCGGCGAGGCTGATCCTGGAGAACAAGGAGCGGTTCAAGACCGCGACGGTGATCGTCGTCGTGGACAGGATCGAACTCGAAGGCCAACTGCGGCGGTGGGTGGACCGGTTGCTGGGCGAGGTCCAGCAGCACGACATCCCCGTGCGGCGGGCCAACAACAAGGCGGACCTGCAGGCGCTTTTGGACAGCGACTTCCGCGGCCTGGTCGTCTCCATGATCCACAAGTTCGAGGAGATTCGGAAAGACAGTTGCCCGCGCGACAACGTGTATGTGTTCATCGATGAGGCGCACCGGTCGGTGGCCCGCGACCTGGGCACGTACCTGATGGCAGCGGTGCCGAAGGCGACCATCATCGGATTCACCGGCACACCGATCGCCAAGACCGCCCAGGGCGAGGGGACGTTCAAGATCTTCGGGGCGCAGGATGAGTCCGGCTACCTGGACAAGTACTCCATCCGGGAGTCGATCGAAGACGAGACCACGCTGCCGATCAAGCACACGATGGCCCCGAGCGAGGTGCATGTTCCGATCGAGCAACTCGACAAGGAGTTCTTCGAGCTTGCGGAGACGGAGGGCGTCACCGATGTCGAGGAACTGAACCGGGTGCTGGACCGGGCCGTCGGCCTGCGGACGTTCCTGACGGCAGACGACCGCATCGAGAAGGTCGCGGCGTTTGTCGCCGAGCACTTCCGCGAGAACGTCATGCCTCTGGGGTACAAGGCGTTCCTGGTCGGCGTGAACCGGGAGGCGTGCGCCAAGTACAAGAAAGCCCTCGACAAGCACCTGCCGCCGGAGTGGAGCGTGCCCATCTACTCGGAGAACCCGAACGATGCGGTGGATCGCCCGCTCGTCGCGGAGCTGCAGGTGACGGGCGACAAGGAGGACGAGGCCCGCACGCTGTTCGCGCGGCCTGACAAGGACCCGAAGATTCTGATCGTCACCGATAAGCTGCTCACCGGGTACGACGCGCCGGTGCTCTACTGCATGTACCTTGACAAGCCGATGCGCGACCATGTGCTGCTGCAGGCCATCGCGCGCGTGAACCGGCCGTACGAGGATGAGGACGGCATCCGGAAGCGGGTCGGGCTGGTCGTGGACTTCGTCGGCGTGCTGCGCGAACTGCGCAAGGCGCTGCGGTTCGATTCCGGCGATGTCAGCGGCGTCATCGAGGACCTGGACGTCCTGCTGAAGGACTTCCGCCAGCGCATGACGGACGCGGAGAAGCAGTATCTCGACGCGGGTGACGGCGGCAGCGCCGACGAGCGGCTGGAACGAATTGTGTTCGGGCGGTTCCTCGATCCCGCTGCGCGTAAGGCGTTCTTTGAGGCTTTCAAGGAGATCGAGGCGCTGTGGGAGATCCTGTCACCGTCGCCCGAGCTGCGCGATCACATTCAGCCCTACAAGCACCTCACACAGCTCTACGCCGCCGTGCGGAACGCTTATGCGGACAAGGTCGGCCTCGCGGCGGACCTGGCTCACAAGACCGAGCGGCTGATCCAGGAGAGTGCGATCCAGGAGGGGCTGGGCCGGCTCACGAAGACCGTCACGTTCGACGTGAAGACCCTGGAGTCGCTCCGCAAGGACGCCGGGCCGGACGAGGGGAAGGTGTTCAACCTCGTGCGAGGCCTGGGCAAGGAGATGGACGAGAATCCGGACGCCGCGGCCGTGCTTCAGCCCTTGAAGGACCGCGCGGAGCGGATTCTGAAGGATCTGGAGGAGCGGAAGACCACGGGTCTCGCCGCGATGGATGAACTCGCCGCGCTCGCCGCCGAAAAGGAAGCGGCGATGAAGTCGGCGCGAGACAGTGGTCTCTCGACGCGGGCGTTCGGCGTGTTTTGGTCGCTCCGGGATGACGCTTCGATCAAGACCGCCGGGATCGACCCGATGGCGATGGCCGCCGACGCCGAGAAGCTGCTGGCTCGTTTCCCGAATGCGGCCGTGAATCCTGAGGAGCGACGGCGAATGCGTGCGGCGCTGTATCCGCTGGTGCTCAAGCTCGGCAACGAGGACCGCGCGCGGGTGGTTGGCATCGCGATGGCCCACCTGCTGCCCGAGGAGGAGGCATGAGGTCCGCCCTGTACCCGGCCGACGAGTTGCGCCGCCGCACCCACGCGTGGGCCGTCAAGCTCCGCGTGAACCCGAAGGTGGTGCGCGTACAGGAGATGCGGCGGAAATGGGGTTCATGCACGTCGCGCGGCACGATCACCCTGGCCGCCGACTTGGCCGATCAGGAGTCCAGGTTCCAGGACTTCGTGATCGTCCATGAACTCCTACATCTGCGGTACTCGTCGCACGGGCGGGTGTTCAAGGCACTGCTGAGTGCGTATGTGCCCGGGAGCGCGAAGTTCGATGTCGCGATGGGTCAACCCGCGGAACATGCAGTTCGATGAAGGCCTGCTGTCCGGAGCCACAGTCCTGCCGTCCGAACGCATCGTCGCGACGAGGCAGGTGTGGCCGAAGAGAAAGCCGCGACGAGCGTCGCGGCTGGGAGCAAGGCGTGATGAACGCCTCACTCGTCGAGGTTCGGGAGCCGGCCGTCGGTCGCTTCGTCCCATTCAAGGGCGTAGCGCTCGGCGATGTCCTCGAGGTCGTGCTCGGTGAGGTAGTCGGCTGTCTTGCGCTCTTGGCAGGCCGCGACGGCTCGGGCGAGGTCCGTCCACTGCTCGATCGTAGCCATCCGGTCCTGCCGCGCGCCAAGCAGGTAGAGCGCGGCCTGCAGCATGGCCTCGAGTTGGGCTTGGGTCGGCGTGGGCTGCGGGGCGGGGGTGGCGCTCATGGCTCAGGCTCCCTTCCCCGCAACGAAGACGCCGCGGTCGTGCTTCTTGAAGCGAGCGGCGGTGCCCTTGGCGGCGATCTCACGGATGATGGCGGCGTAAAGGGTGGCCTCGGGCGTCTTCCCGCCGGGGCTCGTCCACAGGCCCTTGGACTCCATCGCGGCGATCATCTCCTTGGCCCGCATCGGAACCTCGCTCGCGGCGAGCACCTGCGCAGCCGCGTCGAGGGCGCTGACGCGCTTGGGCTTTGGGGCCTTCGGCGTCTTGGGGGCCTTCTCCCCCTTCGCCTTCTTTGCCTTTGCGGCCGCGCCGATGTTCGCGTTGTTGGCCACCTCCTTCTCACTGGGGACCTCGTGGTCCTGCTTCCCGCCCGCCAGCCGGTCGTTGATCTCGGCGAGCGCCGCCTTGCGGAGGCGGTCTGTCTTGGCGGCTCCCTCCGCGCGGGCAGCGCCCTTCGACATCTTCGGGGTGCGGGGGGTGCGGGGCTTGGCGGGCTTCTTCGTCGTCGTACTCATGGTCGTCTCCGAACTAGGGGTTGGAACCCCCGCCGCGCATTGCGGCGGGGAAGCGTGGCCGTCGCAGTTCCCCACGACGCCGCGTGCGGTCTGTCAGCAGCCCGCGACGCGCTCCATCTCGTTGAGTACGTCATGGACCATCGAGTTGGTGGCGGCGGCGTGGCCCCGGCGATCGGTGCCGTAGACCACCTTGGCGACCTCCGTCGCCTTCGCGTAGCGGCTCTCCCGGTTCTCGTCGCGAGCGATGTGCGCGATGCAGATGTCTTGCTTGCCCGCTCGGCGGGTGTGCTGCTCGATGGTCACTTCCGCACCGCGCTCGGTGCGGCGGATGCTGATGTCTTGGTCGATGCCCTCGATCACGATCGTCTTGATGGTCATGGCGTTGCTCCTTGCGGTTGGCGGTCTTGGTCACTCGGCGTCGTTCAGAAAGGCCTCGACGTGCTCGGGGTCCATGTTGCTGAGGAACCCGACCAGATCGATCAGGTCGCTGCGGACCTTTCCGAGGCTTCCCGCGAAGCCCCAGTTGCGCGGGTCGGCCTTTGCCCCCTCGGCGTGCTTGTCGAGTTCCATCTTCAGCACGTCCATCAGGCGGGCGATGTCGTTGCGGCGTGCGGCGTAGGTCTCGGCGGCGGTGGGTTCGGGCTTGGTGGTCTTGGGCGTGCGCTTCGTCATGGTCGTGCTCCTTTGGGTTGGTGGTCTCTGGTAAACAGCGAAGCCCGCATTACGCGGGCTTCAGGTCGTCGGGTGGTTGTCGTTCTTGCGGTCCCAACTCGTCGTGTCTTTCGGCTGGCCAACCGCCAGGAGGTAGTCGACCAACTCATCGGCGGCCCAGGTGTCGCCGTCGATCGCGTCGTGCTCGTCGGGGGCGTCGGTATCGCGGTTGATCTCGAAGAGGCGGAAGCCGCCGAGCGACCCGGGGCGCGGGCCCCAATGCCCGTCGAGGTGGCGGCCGCGTCCGGCGGGGACCGTCGCGATGTTCCAGGTGCGCCCGTCGGGCGTGTGGATCTCGATCGCGGGGGTATGGAACCCGCTCTTGGCGAGGGTCTTGGCGAGGTCGAGCGTGGTCTTCGTGGTGGCGTTCATGTTCGTGGTCTCCGTTGCGGGCGGGGCGTTTGTTCCCGCTCGCGTATGACACACATTGGCCGGCTGATGGGAAACAGGCAAGGCGATCGGCCTGCATTTCTCGATGATTCTGCGACATGTGGAAAACTCAGCCAAACATATGGGCGGGGCGGGAATGCGGGCCGCCCAGCGCCGGTTCGCCACGCGCCCGCTTGGCCACGGGTTGGCCCACGATCGCCCACGTCGCGTCCTTGCGGCGGGGCGTACCGATCCCCGCCACGCGACCGTCGGCGCTCGGACGCGCAAAACAAACTCTGTCGCCAAGCGCGGCTGTTCCCGCGGGCGTCGGCT
>CAADHA010000011.1 GCA_900696685.1 uncultured Planctomycetota bacterium | reverse complement strand
GCATCGCTGCCATGAGCACATGGCGCCTCGCGGCGCACAGCGCTGCCCGCCGGCCGGGACGCAGCACGGCATGCATCGCGCTCCTCGCCTGCGGCTGCTTTCTCGTCGTCGCCGTCGGCATGAACCGCCTCGACGCGCCCGAGCCGGGGCGGCGCGGCTCAGGCACCGGCGGCTTCACGCTCATCGCTCAGAGTTCCATTCCACTGCTCGTCGATCTCAACGACCCTCAGGCGCGCGAGACGCTTAACCTCGACGCGGAGCTGTTCAAGGACGTGTCGGTCGTGCCGCTGCGGATGCGCGGCGGTGATGAAGCGAGTTGCCTGAATCTCAATCGCGCGCAGCAGCCGCGCATCCTCGGCGTCAATCCGGGCGAACTTGGCGTCCGCGGCGCGTTTGTCTTTGCTTTGTTGCTCGATCGCGACGCGCGGAACGACCCTTGGTCGGCCCTTGCCAATCCGGCGCCGGAAGGCCTCTCGCCCCCGCCCGAAGTTATTCCCGCCGTCGTCGATCAGGCGTCGATGATGTGGGCGATGCACAAGCGCCTCGGCGACATCATCTGGTATGAGAACGATCAGGGCGAGCGCGTCGGCCTGCAACTCGTCGGCGCACTCTCCAACTCGATCCTTCAGGGCAGTCTCGTCATTCACGAGGTGCATTTCGAGCGCCACTTCCCTTCAAAGTCCGGACACGGAACGCTCCTCATTGACGCGCCGGAACAACGCGCCGATGCCGTCGCGGCCGCGCTCACGCGCAGCCTCGCAGACATCGGTATTGAAGTAGTGGCGACAAGTCGACGTTTGGCCGAATTCAACGCCGTGCAGAACACCTATCTCGCCGTCTTCCAGGTGCTCGGCGGCCTCGGATTGATCATCGGCACGGCCGGCCTGGCGATGGTCCTGCTGCGCAACGTCAGCGACCGGCGCGGCGAACTCGCCCTGCTCGCCGCCGTCGGATTCACGCCTGCGGCCATCCGGAGGCTTTTGCTCATTGAGCACGGCCTGCTGCTGCTCATCGGCGTAACGTGCGGCGTCGGGGCGGCGATCGCTGCCGTCTGGCCCGCGATCCGCCAGTCGGCCACGGCCGGTTCAGTAATGACGACGCTCTTCATCGTGACGCTCGTGATGCTCCTGGGCCTGCTTTGGGTCGTGCTGGCGACGCGCCTGGCCCTGCGCAGCCCCCTCCTCGAAGCCCTGAGACACGAGTGAAGGCAAACGCCCCGGACGCCGCTCGGGATCGTCGGGACACTTGCATCTGTTTGCCGATCAGAGGCGCCAGCGCCGGAGATTCCAGGATCGCCGCCGGCCGCCTGTTCCAGAAAGTGCAGTATCCCGACTCGCTCAGCGCGGCCGTCGCGGTGACCTTCGCGTACAATTCCCAAGGCGAGATGATGTGGACGAATGATCAGAAGGGTCGGGTCATAGCCTACGACCGCAACTCCAACCTGCTCACCGCCGACGATTCCGTGCAGACCGGCCAGTGGATGCACTTCGCCTACGACGAACGCTGGCGGATCGTGGCGATGTACGAGGATGACGCCGACGCCTCGGAGCCGACGGAGCAGTTCTGGTATCACAACGCCGGCGCCTCGGGCCTGGGCGGGTCTACTCCCGCCCTCGGCTCTGCGGGGGAGGCCCGGGGTGGGGGTTCTTACATCGACGATGTCATGCTCCGCAACCTCGACACCGACGGCAACGGCACGCTGGATGAACGCCACTACTACCTCCAGAACCAGCACCACGATGTCGTCGCCCTGATCAGCACCTCCGGCTCGATCAGCGAACGCGTGAACTACGATCCCTACGGCTCACCCATCGGAACTTTCACCGGCGTCGCCAATCGCAAGGGCTACGCCGGTTACGAGTACGATTCTGAACTGGGCGACACCTACCACGTCCGCCACCGCGTCTATCGGAGTGACCTCGGCGTCTGGACGCGACGCGATCCGCTGGCGCATGTGGATGGGATGGGGTTGTATGAGTATGTGATGAGTCGTGCGGTGTCTTTGGTAGACTCCTCCGGGACTGCTAGTGGCCGCATGGATTGTGGCCAGAATTGCTATGAAAGATATCAGCGTCTTCTGAAGGAGATATTCAAAGCAATACCAGGTTGCTGGGGCCCCGGTGTCGCATCATTTGGCAAGTGCGAATTAGCATGTGTGCTCGCATGTGGCGCAGCATTGGTCTTTGGGATTATAGGGTACAAAGTCTGCCTCGCTGTATGCACTGCCGCCTGTATCGGGCGCACCCTTGGGGACTTTTCGACATGCTGGAAGCGGAGCACGCACGCTCGCGACAACGCGAAGCATTCATACTGCTTGTGTTTGGGTTGGAAAGTCCGACATTGCGGAGGCTGTGACGAACCAGACTTGTTTGGTTGCGACCCCAATGACCCGCTATATCATCGCGGGCGATGCCCGTAGAGGCGATTCCATGCATTGCATAGCCGGTGGCATACTGATCCTTATATCTGTCGCAATGGCTTTTGCGGGATTAGCATGGCACAATATTGCGATACTTGCAACAGCGTTCGCGATAGCATGCACAGGGGTTCTTTACTGTGCCTGTCTTCCGTTCCTTGAGTGTCACCGTGATTTGTTGAAACGGACACTGTCACCGGAAACAGTCTTACAACGCGGACTGCTCGCATCGTGGTCCCCGTCTGTGCTGTGTGGTTGCATACTTATATCTGGGGTAGGCCTTTCTCTGCTGGAGGCCGCAACTGGACGGGGCTGGTCGTGGACGTGGGATGCAAGTGTAACCGTGGGAGTGGTATTGCTTCAGATGTTTGCCGTGTGTTTTAGCCTGATCATGTATCGAGCGCTTCGCCGGCGCGTTGGGCGTATCTGCCAGTGCTATGGCTTATGCGGAAGGTGCGGTTATCCTAAGCATAGCGATTCCTTGTTCTGCTCAGAGTGTGGCCATCAATGCTGATCGCCTTCGACTGGAAGTACGTCGACGACATGCTCGAGCGCCTCACCGAGGCGCAGGCGGGCACGCTGTCCGGCGGGAGCATCACCAGCGAGACGCGCAAGCAGGTCTTCGACCTCGACCAGGTCGGCAACTGGACCCACACCGACCTCATCACCGGCGGAAGCACCACCGAGTTCGACTGGGACTTCACCCACAACAAGGTCAACGAGATCACGGGCTGGGACAATCAGACCAACAACGTCGCCCCGACATACGACGCCGCAGGCAACATGACGGATGACAAGCGCGACTGGAAGTACGAGTACGACGCGTGGTACCGCCTCGTCAGGGTGCGCGATCAGTCGGACAATGTGAAGGCAGAGTACAAGTATAATGGTCTCGGCTTCCGAATCAGCGCCCGCTACGACGAGAGCAACCCGTGGCAACACTTCGCCTACGACGAGCGCTGGCGGATCATGGCGATGTACGAGGATGATGCCGATGCCTCCGAACCGACGGAGCAGTTCTGGTATCACAATGCCGGCGCTTCAGGCCTGGGCGGATCATCCTACATCGACGCCGTGGTCCTGCGCGACCGGGACACCGATGCCAACGGCACGCTGGATGAACGCCACCACTACCTCCAGAACCAGCACCACGATGTCGTCGCCCTGATCAGCACCTCCGGCTCGATCAGCGAACGCGTGAACTACGATCCCTACGGCTCACCCATCGGCACATTCACCTCCATCGCCAACCGCAAAGGCTACGCCGGCTACGAATACGACGAGAAGATCTCCACGGGCGGCGCCGCGGGCAGCCACACCTACCACGTCCGCCACCGCATCTACCGCAGCGATCTCGGCGTCTGGACCCGCCGCGATCCGCTGG
>CAADHA010000010.1 GCA_900696685.1 uncultured Planctomycetota bacterium | reverse complement strand
TCTACGGTGGTGAGTCGGGGCCTGGGTACCGGAAGCATAACATCCAGTGGGCACGCGACATGCGCGCGAAGTGTGACGCTGAAGGTGTGGCGTTCTTCTTCAAGCAGAGCAGCGCGCCGCGCACTGAGATGGGCATCGAACTCGATGGGCAGATCGTGCGAAACTACCCTCAGCCGCGTGAGTTGGTGTCTCTCACGATCTTCGGAGCCACGACATGCCCGGCTTGAACTGTCATTCGACAGGAATTTCCAATGGGTAAGCGCGGCAAACCACCAACTCCAACGGCCATTCTGAAATTGCGCGGCAGTTGGCGCGGCAATCGCAATCCAGACGAGCCGCAGCCCGACAATCAGACGCCCACGTGCCCCGACTGGCTCGATGACTACGCGAAAGCCGCGTGGTTCCAGATCGTTCCGCGCTTGGCGGGCATGGGCATCATTGATTCGGTTGATGAACACGCCCTCGTGGTTCTGTGCCAGACGTGGGCGCGGTGGAAGCGGGCGGAGGAAACCTTGATGAAGGTCGGGACGACATACGTCTCGAAGAAACCGGACGGTTCCGTGATGATCCGCAAGATGCCGCAGGTCGGCATCGCCGAGGGCGCGGCTCATTCGCTCGCCCGCTGGTTCCAGGAGTTCGGCATGTCGCCGTCGGCGCGGTCCCGCATCCGCGTCCCTGACAAGAAGGAGTCCGCACCGGATGACCTCGCGCGTTACTTCGGCAATGCTGGCTGAGGAATGCCGGACCTTGATCCCCGGCTTCGACCCGTGGGCGACGGCGGGCGACTGTACGTTTGACGCGGAGTGGGCCGCGCATTGCGTTGGATTCTTCCCGACGTGCCTCGCGTTCGTAGAAGGCGAGCGGGCCGGGACGCCGTTCGTGCTGGAGCCGTGGCAGCGCGCCATCGTCGGCAACCTTTTCGGCTGGCTCAGGCCCGATGGGTCGCGTCGGTTCCGCGAAACGCTCATCTACGTGGCGCGGAAGAATGGCAAGACGATGTTCTGCTCTGGCCTGATTCTCATGGCGATGATGGTCGATGAGGAACCCGGCGCGCAGTTGTTCGCGGCGGCGGCAGATCGGGAGCAGGCATCGCTGATCTTCAAGGATGCCGCGCGGATGATCGAAGCACAGCCGTTGCTGGCGGATCGGATGCGCGTCTTTCGCGGGTTCAAGTCGATCGAGCGGCCCGACACGGGCGCGGTGTTCAAGGCGTTGTCGTCCGAGTCCTACACGAAGCACGGGCTTGGACCACACATCGTCATCGTCGATGAACTGCACGCGCACCCCAACGCAGACCTCGTAGAAGTTCTGTTGACCGGCACGGGCGCGCGGCGGCAACCGATCATCGTCTACATCACGACGGCGGACTACGACCGGGATTCGATCTGCAACACGAAGTACGACTACGCCTGCAAAGTCCGGGACTCGATCATCCCAGACCAGTCATTCCTGCCGGTTATCTTCGAGGCGTCGCGCGACGACGATTGGACCGATCCGGCGACGTGGGCGAAGGCGAACCCGAATCTCGGCGTGTCGGTTCGGCGTGACTATCTGGAGCGCGAATGCCTTCGCGCCCAACAGGAGCCGACGTACGAAAACACTTTCAAGCGGCTTCACCTCAACCTGCGGACCCAGCAGGACATCCGCTGGATTCCGGTCGAGAAGTGGGATGCGTGCCATGAGACATTTGATCACGCCGACCTTGCGGGCCGAGAATGCTGGGCCGGGCTTGATATGTCGGCCACTACCGACCTGACCGCCTTCGTGATGGTGTTCCCGATGGATAGCGAAGGCGACCGCTACCGCGTGCTGCCGTACTTCTGGGTGCCGGAAGATCGCGCGAGGGACCGGGAGCGGAAGGACCGCGTGCCGTACGTGACGTGGATCAATCGCGGCCTCATCCGCGCCACGCCGGGGAACGTGGTGGACTACGATCGCGTGCGTGCCGATATCGTTGGCGAGTTGGCACAGACATACAACATCCGGGAGATTGCGATCGACCGATGGAACTCAACCCAGATGCAGACTCAACTGATGGGCGACGGGATGGAAGTCGTCCAGTTCGGGCAGGGGTTCGCCAGCATGTCGGCCCCAACAAAAGAGTGGGAGAAGTTGATCGTCGGTCGGCAGTTGGGGCACGACGGGAACCCGGTTCTCCGTTGGATGATGAGCAACGTCGCCGTGACGATGGATGCGGCGGGCAACGTCAAGCCCGACAAGGGCAAGGCGACGGAGCGCATCGACGGCGTGGTGGCGGGCATCATGGGGCTTGGCCGCGCGATGATCCGCGATCGGGCCGGTTCGGTCTACGAATCTCGTGGGGTGATGCTGCTATGAGGGACCAGCGTTTCCGCGCCTTCGCGTTTCTTATCGGGCTGACGCTCGTAGCGATCGGCTCGTGGATTCTTTCTCCGCCGTGGTGCCTGATTGCGGTCGGGGCGGTTATCATTGCCGACGCTTCCCGGAGGCCGGTTCCATGAGTCTCCTCGCCCGCCTGTTCGATCGACGATCCATCGAGAACCCCGCCGTGTCGCTCAATGATCCGGCGGCGTGGGATTTACTCGGCGCGGAGAAGTCATCAACCGGCATGAGCGTGAGCCGGAAAACCGCGCTCGGTTACTCGTCCTTCTGGCGCGGCGTCAACCTGATTTCGCGTGACGTAGCGAAACTCCCGTTGTTCGTTCAACGGCGGGTCGGCGAAGGGAAGGAACGCGACACGGACCACGCCGCGTTTCCGCTCCTCCGGTACAAGCCCAACCCGGAAATGACATCGTTCATCTTCCGGCAGGTGTTGCAATCACACGCCCTCATCGAAGGCAACGGATACGCCTACATCGACCGGGACGGGGCCGGGACGCCGATGGAGTTGATTCCGCTCGATCCGACCGCCACCTATCCGATCCGGGAGAACGGGCGGCTGTGGTACGTCACGCAAGCGGGCGGTCGGCTCCGGCGGCTCGATCCTTCGAGCGTGCTCCATATCAAGGGGCTTGGCTACGACGGGCTGGTCGGCTACTCGGTCATCCACATGGCGCGTGAGTCGATCGGGCTGGGGGTTGCCTTGCGGGACTTCGGCTCCCGGTTCTTTCGATCGAATGCCCGCCCCGGTGTGGTGCTGGAGCATCCGGCGAAGATAAGCAACGAGGCGGCGAAGCGGATCAAGGAATCATGGGATCAGATGCACGCGGGCATCGACAACGCCCACAAGACGGCGATCCTCGAAGAGGGGATGAAACTCACCACGATGTCGATCAACGCGCGCGATTCACAACTCCTCGAATCTCGCCAGTTCGAGATTCGGGAGATTGCCAACTGGTTCGGCGTCCCGCCGCACAAACTCGGCGACACGACCCGGACGGCGTTCGCGTCGCTCGAACAGGAGAACCAATCTTACCTTGACGACGCGCTCGACCCGTGGCTTGTCGTCTGGGAGGAGGAGTGCCGGGAGAAACTGCTGACGGAGCGCGAGAAGGAATCGGACTCACACGTCGTTGAGTTCCTTCGGCAGGCCCTCGTCCGGGCGAACCTCAAGGATCGCGGCGCGTTTTACAACACCGCCTTGCAAGGTGGTTGGATGAACCGTGATGAGATTCGCGCGCGGGAGTCGATGAACCCGCTCCCGAATGGTGAGGGAAAGAAGTTCTACACGCCCCTCAACGTGACCACGAGCGGCGAGAACCCGCCGGACGATCCGCCCGCCGACCCGGAATCTGAGCCGGAGGTCCCGCCGCCCGACGCGCGGAAACGCTCGGCGATCGACGCGGCACACCGGCGGGTCATCCGCGACGCCGCCGCCCGGATGGTCACGCGGCTGGCGACCCACGCGCGGAAGGCCGCGAAGTCGCCCGATCGTTTCGATGATTGGCTCGACGGGATGGAGAACGAACACCTGGCCGTGGTTCGCGGCGCGATTGAGCCGGTCGTTACGGCCTACCATGCGGCGATCGGCGCGGAGACGTGCGGGTCCGATGAGGTGACGGCCCGCCTGTTCGATTGCATCCGATCCGCACTCGACACGGTGATGAGCAGCACGCCGCCCAAGAACTTCCACGCCGCCGTCGATGCGCGGATGAACGAACTCGAATCCACGCTGCCCGACGCGCTGGCGGAACTGGTCATCGACCCGGAGATTCTATGATGGAACGCAGGTACAACTCAACCCGCCCGATGACCGTCGCCAAGCGTGACGACGGCGTGACGACGATCGGTGGATACGCGGCCGTCTACTACCGGGATGGCGACGCGGCAACCGAATACGAACTCTGGCCTGGCGTCCGCGAGCGGGTAATGCACGGCGCGTTCGATCGCGCGATCCGTGATCGGCAGGATGTCCGTGGCCTGTTCAACCACGACCCGAACCACGTTCTCGGGCGCGTCGCCCCCGGTACGCTCGTTCTCTCGACCGACGGGATCGGGCTTCGATACGAGATTGCCCTTCCAGACACGCAGGCCGGGCGAGACGTGGCCGTGATGGTGAAGCGTGGCGACGTGAGTGGATCGTCATTCGCGTTCAGCGTGGTCAAGCAGTCGTGGGTTCGTGGAACCGACTTCGACGTTCGGGAACTCGCCGACCTCGACCTGTTCGATGTCTCGCCCGTCACGTTCCCCGCTTACGATGGGACGAGCGTTGGCGTTCGGGCGGTCGGCCCGGTCGATGAGGCGAAGGGCGCGTACGAGGCGTGGAAGCGTTCCGCCGCCCCGCCCGACATGCGGACGGTTGTTTCGGCCCGCGCCCGCGTGGTTGAGATTGGGGCTTGACACGCGCCCGGCGTGGACGTAGTGTTTCACGTTGACTCCGCAATCCCGCGCCCAGACGCGGTGAGCGGGCGAGTCCTGCGAGTTTGATCGTCGTCCAATCGGCGGCAACTTGCTGGCGAAGGTTCACCTTTCGCCGGTAGTTGCCGCCGAATCGTTTTTGGCGCACACCCGGCGAGCATCAAGGGTGTGTCACAATGACGATCAAAGAACTCCGAGAGAAGCGCGCTCAACTCGCCGCCGAAGTGAAGCGGATGAGCGGCCTTCTGACTGGCGACAAGACCGCCTTCACCGCTGAGGAGCAAGCCCAGTGGGAGCGGGTCAACGCCGAATACGACTCCAACGCGGCCGCGCTCAAGATCGCGGAGCGGGCCGAGCAGGTTGAATCCGAGTCGCGTTCGCGCGAGGATCGACGGACCCTGCCCGGCCGTGACGACATGGGGGCGGACGAGGCCCGAAGCAGCAGCCGTGGCAACACGGGTGGGAACGCGGCTGCCGCCACCGAAGAGGATCGGTCGATTGCAATTCAGGCGTGGTTCCGCGAACAGTGCGGCCACGACCTCGAAGAGCGGCACGTTGAGGCGTGTGAGCGGTTGGGGTTCAACCCGCGCCGCCGCAACCTTGACATTGAACTTCTCCCGACCACGCGCCACCAGGCGTTGACGGCAGCGTTCCGCAACGGCCACCAGTCCGGTGCCCACAAGCGCGCTTTGTCGGCGAACCTCGGTTCAACCGGCGGCGTCACGGTGGCCCCCGGCACGCTGGTTACGTCGCTCGAAGTCGCCATGCTCGACTTCTCCGGCGTGATGCAGGTGGCAGACACGATCCGAACGCCGAGCGGCGAACCTCTGACGTGGCCGACTGCGAACGATACCAGCAACTCCGGGCGGCAGATCGGCGAGAGCGCGGCCGTCACCACGCTTGATCCGACCTTCGCAGGGGTGACGTGGAGTGCGTACAAGTTCACTTCCGACGAGATTCTGGTTCCGACCGAACTGCTGGAGGACAGCGTGTTCGACATCGCCGGGGTCATCGGCCCGATGCTCGGTGAACGGCTCGGCCGCATCCTCGAATCCAAGTTCACGACCGGCACGGGCGCGGCGACTCCGAAGGGCATCGTCACAGCAGCCACGCTTGGACACACCACTGCGTCGGCGACGGCGATCACCTACGACGAGATCATTCGGCTGGAGCATTCGGTCGATCCGGCCTACCGCAACTCGGCGGGCTACATGATGCACGATTCTGTCATGCTGGCTCTTCGGCTGCTCAAGGACGGCAATGGCCAGTACCTCTGGCGTTCCGGCGTGGACTCGGATCGGCCCGACACGCTCAACAGTCGGCCGGTCACGGTCAACCAGAACATGGCATCGACCATCGAGAGCGCGGCCAAGACCGTTCTCTTCGGCCAACTCAACAAATACAAGGTCCGCATGGTCAACGCCATCCGGCTCTACCGACTTGTTGAGCGTCACCGGGAGAACGATCAGGACGCATTCCTCGCGTTCGTTCGCGCGGACGGCAACCTGCTTGACGCTGGCGTGGCCCCGGTCAAGTACCTCCTGCAAGCGTGATTCCTCATGCGTGTTCGACTGACCAAGTTCCGCTATGGCCCCGGCGTGTACCAGAACGCCGGAACCGTTCTCGACCTTTCGGACGAGGAAGCCCGCGATCTTGTGGGCCGGGGCCATGCGGAACTTGTGGAAACAACCTCCATCGCGCCGCGTGAAAACGCCGCGCTCCGAACCTCGCGGCCATCCGGCAGGCGAGCGACGAAAGGAAAATGACCATGCTGCTTTCAGACCAAGTGGTTACTTCGCTCGGCTCCGGCGCGGTGGCCGATACCACGTCCGAAACGCTGACCGGCGTTGAGGACATGGCGGGCTTTGACGGCATCCGCTACATCGTGTCGCTCGGCGACGTTGACGCGGCGGCGGTACTGACCTTCCAGCCGAAGGAGAACACGGCTTCGAGTACATCAAGCCCGACCCCGACGGCCGTTTCGCTGGCCGCCGCAACGGTTGGTGGAACCGTCACCGGCGTCGTGACGACCGGCGCGCTGGTCATCACGGAGTCGAATGGTAACCTCGACAACAAGACCATCATCATCGACATCCTCAAGTCGCCGATGAGCAAACGGTACCAGTTCCTCTCAATCACGGCAGCGACCGAGAGTTACGAAGTTGTGTCGATCATCACCGAGAAATACAACACCCGCTCAGTGCCCGTCTCGCAGGCATCCGTCGTGGTGACGCACGCCAAGCGCACCGGCTGATCCCATCAATCACCGCCGGGCCATGGGAACGCGGCTCGGCGTCTTTCCGTGTCTCTGACTACTCGGCGCGTCAAGCGACCGGGGCAACCAACGGAGCATCATCATGGCGGACGGATCATACCAGCCCAAGTTCTACCGCGAGCAGGGAGGCAACCGAGCGGTCGTTGCATCCGGCGGCGCGCTCGATGTCGAGTCGGGCGGCGAGATCGACATCGAGTCCGGCGGCTCGCTCAAGCTGGCCGGGACCGCCATCGCGGCCACCGCCGATGAGATCAACCAGGCGGCGGATGTCTCGGCGATGTTCGAGACCGTCATCACGACCAACGTGATCGCGGCCAGCGAGAACGGCAAGACGTTCTTCCTCAGTCTCGCGGCCGGCTTCACCTCCACGCTGCCCGCGCCGGCGGCCGGGCTGCGGTTCCGCTTCATCGTCAAGACGAGTCCGACCGGCGCGCCCTACATCATCGCCACCAACGGCGGCGACAACGTGATGTTCGGCATGATGCTCGAGCGGGCCGGCACTGCTGGTGTGGCGGGCTCGGCCGAGGACACTTTCAACTTCGTTCACAACCAGTCAATCGTCGGTGACTGGGTGGAGTTCTGGTCTGACGGCACCAACTGGTATTACCACGGCATGGTGGACGTGGCGGCAGGCAACACCGTGACGGCAACCTGATAACGAACCCCCCCACGGCGACACCCGGCCCCCGTCCATGCGGCGGAGGCCGGGTAAGCCGGTCAGGAGTGCTGCAATGAGTTTCATACAGCGCATCAAGGTTACGGTGACGACGAATGGTTCTGGTGCTGCCACGGAATACACTCCGAACGTCAGCGGTCGAATCTGCCAGATTCACTACGTCAAAACCGACTTTTCCGACGGGGTGGACTTCACCATCACGGCCGAGGCGACGGGCGAAACGATCTGGACTCAGGAGAACGTCAACGCTTCCGCGATCGTCTCACCGCGTCGTCCGACCCACGACACGGCAGGCGTGGCGTCGGTCTACGCCGCAGGGGGCGAGCCGGTGGAGGACAAGATCACGCTCGGCAACGATCGCATCAAGATCGTGATTGCCGCCGGTGGCGCGTCGAAGGTCGGTACGTTCCACTTCCTCATTGAATAGTTATGCCGCTCAAACTCATCACAGCCCCGACGCTTGAGCCGGTGACGTTCGCGGACCTACAGGAGCATTCCCGCGTGTCCACGACGGCGGACCGCGCCCTGATGGAGAGTTACATCACGGCGGCGCGTCAGCACCTTGAGGAAGTCAGTGGGCGGGCGTTTCTCACCCAGACGTGGGAGTTGACGATTGACAGTTTCACGACGCCGCGAAACGAGGGCGGCGCGGTGGATTGCCAGGGGAAGATTCCGCTTCCGTTCGCCCCGCTCGCCAGTGTGACTTCCGTCACGTACTACGACTCGGACGGAAACTCGCAGACGATGGCCACCACGGTCTATGAGGTCGATACCGATTCAGAGCCGGGCCGGATCGGACTCAAGTTCGGCCAGTCATGGCCCGCCGTCCGGTCGATGATTATGAACCCGATTCGCATCCGTTACGTGGTCGGCTGGACAGCCGTTCACTTGGTCCCCCAACCGATCAAGCAGGCGATTCGTATGCTCGCCGCCCACTGGTACGAACACCGGGAGTCGGTCATCGTCGGGGCGGGGTCATCGCCGCTTCCGCTTGCGCTCGATTCGCTTCTCTGGCAGTTTCGCGTCAAGGAGATGACCTGATGCACGCGGGCAAACTCCGGCATCACGGGCGGATCATCGCGCAGGCCGAGCCGTCTCCGACCTCGCGCGATCCCTATGGCGACCCGATTCCCGTCTGGGAGCCGGTCGTTCCGTCATGCTGGATGGAAGTCATCGCGTTGTCGGGTGACGAATTGCTCGCCGCGCGGCAGGTCCACGCGCGAATCACGCACCGGATCATCACGCGATGGATGCCGGAAGTTACGCCAGACATGCGGGTCGAGTGGGAAGGTCGGCGGCTGGAGATTGTCAGCGCGATCGACCCGGACGGACGGCGCAAGGAACTTCACATGACTGCCGTGGAGGTGACGCGCTGATGGCTGTTGTCGGCTCCATTCAGATTCAGGGGATGAAGCAGTTGCAGCACGCGCTCGATCGGCTCCCCAAGAACGTCGCCCGCAAGGTATCGCGTCGATCGGTTCGGCGAGGCGCGGTCATCATTCAGGCGGACGCCAAGCGGCGTGTTCCGGTCGATACCGGCGCACTCAAGCGAAGCATCAGGGTTGTCGAGTCCGGCAGGATGTCCCGCAATGGTATCGTGTTGTTCCGCGTCCGAACGATTCGCAAGCATGGCGGCTACTACGCGAACCTCGTCGAGTTCGGAACACAGCCACGTGTTGTCGCGTTGGCAAAACTCCGCGACAAGGCGACAGGCCGGGTTCGGCTCATCAAGAATCTCAACGTCGGAGCGATGCCCGCCAAGCCATTCATGCGGCCCGCGTTCGACACAAAGAAGCAGGAAGCGGCGCGTGCGATCGAGGCCGAACTGCGGCGTGGCATCGAAGAGGAAGCCCGCCTGCTCGCCAAGGGAGGCAAGGGATGATTGAAGCCGCGTTCCGACAGCACGTTGAATCGGCGGCAGGTGTACCGTGCTACCCGTTGGAAGCACCGGAGCGCGCGCGGCCAGCCGGGAGCAACCCGGAGTATTGCATCGCGCGGCGCATCAGCGGCGTTCATGATCGGCACCTTCGTGGCGCAACTGGCTTGACACAGGTTCGGATGCAACTCGACATCATCGGGGCGATCCCGTCGCGTCCGGGCGACTATGGGCGGGTCAAGCAGATTGCGGAGGCGGTGCGTCTGAAAACCGACGGGCGATTCAACTTCACGATGGGGGCGAATGACGACGCGACGAACATCCGAACGGCGATCCTTGACAACGACGCAGACATTTACGAGCCGCCGATCGACGGATCGGAGCGCGGGCTACGGGGCGTGCGGCAGGACTGGATCATCTGGCACAACCAGCCCGCCCCTTCCATCACGCAGACCTGACCGAAAGGAAGCATCATGGCCGACGTAGGAACTGGAACCAGCATTTCGTTCGGCACGTCTGGCTTCACCGCCGAGGTGCTTGGCATCAACCACAACGGGGTTGAGCGGCCGTCGATCGACACAAGCCACCTCGCCACCACGACGGCAAAGACCTTCATGCCGGGCGACCTGGTGGATCAGGGCGAGTTTTCGCTTGACATCGCTTTCAACCCGAACATCTTGCCGCCGATCAAGTCGGCGGCGGAAACGATCGTCATTACATTCCCGGTCCCGTCTGGACTTTCAACGGGTGCGACCTACACCTTCACCGGCTTCTGCACCGGGGCGTCGCAAGTGATTCCGTTCGAGGAACGTATGACCGGAACCGTGACGATCAAGGTGAGCGGCGACATCACGAAGGCCAACGCGGCTTGATCCGCAAGGAGTCACGATCATGGCAGACATCACCATCACGCCGGGCAACGTGCTTCCCGGAACCGGCGCGCGACTCGAAGAGGGAACTGCGGGCGGCACCATCACGGCCGGGATGCCGCTCTATCTCGATTCGGCGACCAACACCCTCAAGGCGGCTGACGCGAACGACACGGCTGCGAAAGCGGCGGCGGTCGGGATCGCTCTACACGGGGCGAGCAGCGGCCAGCCGCTCAAGTATCAGGTGGCTGGGCCGATCACGATCGGCGGAACAGCGGTGGTCGGCACCATCTACTGTGTCTCGGAGAACGCTGGCGGGGTCGCCCCGCACACTGACCTCGGCGCGAACGAGTACGTGACGGTCCTCGGCGTCGGCATCTCGGCGACTCAGATCAAGATGTCGATCAACGTATCCGGCGTCCAGGTGCCCGCATGATGATTCGCCTCACGGCATCGCGCCCCCCGCAACTGCCGGATTCGCTGGCAGGCGACCTCGTTCGCGTCAAGCCCACGATTGGCAACGCGATTGTTGCGGCGGGGTGTGGCGTCGTGGTGGACTACGAGCCATGCCCAACGACGGGCGAACCGGCGACCGCGTGCCGAGTGGCGCGCCCCGCCGGGTGGACGGATGAAGAAGTGGACCGCGCCATGGGGCGTGAATCAAAGGAGCGTGACGAGTGACCTTGACGCGAGAAGCAATCCTGTCGGCGAATGACCTGCCGACCCAACTGGTTCACGTCCCGGAATGGGGCGGCGACGTGCTGATTCGCTCCATGACCGGCGCGCAGCGGGACGAGTACGAACAGCAGTGTCTCGCCACGCGAGGGGCCGACAACGCGATCAACATGCGAAACCTTCGCGCCCGTCTCGTGGTGTTCTGCGCCGCCGACGCGGATGGGAATCCCCTTTTCGGCACCGGCGACGTGGAGGCGTTGGGCGCAAAGAGCGCGGCTGCGCTGGATCGGCTTTTCGATGTCGCTCAGCGGCTCAACCGGATGAGCGGGAAGGACATTGACGAGTTGGGAAAATCCTCCGCGAGCGGCCGGAACGCCGGTACTGGTTCCGACTCGCCCGCGCCATCGGGTGTTCCGTCCGCGAATGCCAACATCGCGTGAGCGCGGCCGAGTTCGCTGAGTGGATCGCCTTCGATCAACTGGAGCCGATCAGCAACCATGAAACGAACTTCATGCTCGCCCAACAGACGGCCTTGTTCGCGGAAGTGCATCGCAACCGGAAGGCCCACCCTCGACCGTTCACGCCAGCGGAGTTTCTGCGTTCAGCGGAAGCCGCGCCGCAGCGGCGCATGACGGCGAAACAGATGGAGGCGAATCTCGATATGTTCATGGCTTCACACAACAAGGGGAGCGGGTGAATGGCGACACTCGGCTCGCTCATCATCAACCTGTCGCTCAACTCCGCGCAGTTCACGACTGGCATGGCCCAGTCCGCGCGAAGCATGTTGACGTTTGACGAGGCGAGCCGCCGCGCGTCGGCGGCGTTGGCGACCCGGTTCGTAAGCGTCGGTCTGGCGATCGGCGCGGCCCGGCAGGCCATGCGTGGATTGACCGACCTGATGAAAGACGCCGCCCTGCATGGTGACACGATCGGCGATGCGTGGGATCGGATCGGCCAGAAGGTCATCGAGTCGATCCCGGTGACTGGCGCGTTCTTCAACCTCACGCAATACATCACCGGCGAACTCCACCGCGAGGCCCGCGCGTTGGCCGAAATCAAGCAACTGGAGGCGGACATCGCGGCGGCGGCGAAGGTCCGGCAGCAGATCGTGACGATGACTGCGAAACTCCAGAAGGAGTCGGCGAATGCCGAGCGTCGCGTGATGCTTGCCAGCGCCACTTCGGACGCCGCGCGCCGTGACCTTGAGACGCGGTTTGCGATTCTCGACGCGCAGCAGCGTTACCTTGACCGGCTTGCAGCGATTCAGGCCCTTGAAACTTCCGCCGCCCAGAAGCGCGCTTTGCAGCAGGAGGCGGACCTTGCGTTTGCACGCGAGAGGCAGGCGATCGCGCTGGAGCATCAGCGGATGCTCGAAGCCGAGCGGGCCGAGCAGGAGCGGCTGGCGGAAGTCGAAGCGGAGCGTGCGCGGCTTCAGGCAGCGATGGACGCTCAGCGGGAATGGGATGAAGTGATGCGCCGCGCCCAGCAGGTCATCGACGAAACCCGGACCCCGCTCGAAAACTACCAGAAGCAACTCGACAACCTTAACGACCTCTTGCAGCGCGGGGCCATCGACTGGGAAACCTACCAGCGTGCGATCGCGCTGGCCCGCGAGGAACTCGAGCGCATCACCGGCATCGACCGGGACGCCGTGACGGGAAGCCCGCGCCTCATTGAACGCCGCAACACTCGCGGGTTCCGCGATGCTTCGATCACGGCGGGCCGCGATCCGGTTCGGGAACTTATCCAACAGATCATCGACGGGCGGCGCGAAGTTCTGCCGCTCCATCGGGGCATCCTCCAGAACACCGAGGCGACTGCCCGCGCGTTGCGAGACAGCGAATCAACCATCGTTACGATCCAGTGAGTCACCATGCCGACCGTCACACAAATCTCTGGCGCGTCCGCCGACAATGGACTGACCGAATCCACGATTGAGGAACAGTGGCGAGTCGTCATGGACGCCGCCACGGACCTCGCCCCGGCGGTTCTGGTGGCGACCGGCCTGCCGCGCGTCGGCAACCAGCACCCGACGGCGACGAATCTCCGCGTCGAATCAGTCAACCCGCAACAGGACCCCGATCATCCCCGCGTCTGGGTGGTTCGTGTGCGGTACGCGAACAACGTCGGGTCGCTCGACCCGCCGAACGATAATCCGCTTCTCCGGCCGTCGCAGGTCAGTTACGACTACATCGAGTCCGAGGAGCCGATCTACACGGACATCAACGGCAACGCAATCGCGTCAAGCGCGCGCGAGCCGTTCGACCCGCCGCCGACTATCGACGTGCTTGATCCAGTGGTGGTGATCGAGCGCAACGAGGCGGATTTCAACTTCGCGCAGGCGTTCGACTACACGGGGGCGGTCAACACCGACACGTTCTTCGGCGCGGCGGCTGGCAAGGCCCTGATGCACAAGATCACGGCGACCAGTGGGTTCGAGAACAACATCGCGTTCTGGCGCGTCCGATACGAGATTCGATTCCGGGACGACGGATGGGCGAAGAAGATTCTCGACCACGGGTATCTTGCATTGAGCGGAGGGAAACAGGTTCGGATCAAGGATGACAACGGTCGGGACAAGCCCGTGACGACATACCTCAACGGTTCCGGTGTTGCCGCAACAACGCCGACGTTCCTTTCGTTTACCGTTCGGAAGCAGCGCAACTTCGCGCCGCTCAACCTTCCGTAGGAGCGTGTGATGGCCGACGAAATCACGTACTCACAACAGACGCGAATCTCGAAGCAACTCGATGATGATCCGCTCATCAGGATCGCGCCGTCTTTCGAGACATACATCGATGTGTTCGATTGGGCCGGTTCCAAGCGGTTTTCGTCCGAGGCGACGATCAGCACCACGTACGGGGCCGTGTCGGTCGGCGCGATCACGACCGCCGGGTGGGTTCGGTTCCACAATCTCGACTCAACTAACTTCGTGGAGTTCGGGATCGAGATTTCGGGTCCGGCGTTCAGCGCGTTCATCAAGGTCGGCCCCGGCATCCGCACCGGCTGGATTCCCCTGTCGAGCATGACGTTCTATGGGCGCGCCAACACGGGCAACTGTCAGGTTGTCGTGGAAGCGATCGAAGGCGCGATCACGAAGGCGTAATGATGGATGGAGTCCGGTTCGATGAAGGTTCCGCCCGCCGCATCGCGCGCGTTGTTCGCACGGTGGAGCGGTCGCATGGGCTGGATGGTCGGCGCGATGGCCGGTATCGCGCAGGCGAGGAAAATGGCATCTGGGCCGCCAAGGTCACGGCCCGCAGCGGAACCACCAACGCGACCTACGACGCCCAAGCGATCGAGGATGCCTCCATCACCGTGAGCAGCGCCACGCCGATCAACCGGCTGTTCAGCACCTCGTCCTTTACCTTCAACGCGGCGGCCGTGAACGACACCTGCCTGATCGTCCGCAACCAGGCGGGGACGTTTGAACTCGT
>CAADHA010000009.1 GCA_900696685.1 uncultured Planctomycetota bacterium | reverse complement strand
GCATCGATGCGGCTTGAAGCTGCATGATGCCGCCATAGGTCTTGTTCAACGAGTTCGGGTCAAGCCCGCTCGTGTAGCGCGTGATCCCGGTGCGGGACTCGCGCACCTGGTCGAAGTATTCGATGGCTTGCAGGGCGATGCTCTGCGTTGGCACGCTGGTCAGCGGGAAAATCGCCGAGCCAGGGTCGCCCTGCACCCGGACCAAACCTCCGGGGCGCGACACGAGCATGTCGTCCAGATTGACCCGGTCGGTGTCGATCGCGTGCCGGCCGTTCAGCGACAGATAGACGTTGTCCAACGCACCCCGCGTCATTGCGGTCTTCACGCCCTGCACGTCCTCCGTCTCGTCCACGACCGACATGCCGGTGTGCTGATGCGGCAGCGCCTTGGGACTCCACGCAATCACCGGGATCAGGTCGCAAACCTCGTTCAGCAACACCGTCGTGCCGACGACGACCACGTGCCGCAGTTCGGCCTTCTTGCCGCCCGTGTACAGCGCAGTTCTGATCCACGTCTCACGCACGAGCACCTGCCGCATCGCCGGATCGACCGCATCCGTATCGCGCCAGCGGCCTTCCTCGCGGGTTTCCTCTTCCGAATCGTCGTTGCCGCCGTCCGTCAGGTCGTCGGGAACATTGAACCCCTCAAGCCTCAACTGACTGAGCGTCTTGCGCTCCCGGCGCTGCACGAAATCGCAGTCGGTCAGGTCGACCTTCGTGTGCGTGTGCGATACCCGCACCGATTCCGGCGCGATGTTCTCGAACCGCACGCAGCCATAGACGCGTTTGCGCTCAACCGTGAGGCTGTGCAGGCCCATCTCGTCCTGCTCGTGCTCCAAGACCTCAACCGACTCGTCTTGCAACAGCAAGGCGATCTCGTCTTCGGCCAGCCCCGTATACGACTCACGGTCGACCGTCTCGGCATCATCCCAATACGCCACGACGTAGCCGTTCTTCTGCACCAGCCCGTCGTGAATCCAGCCATCGAACACGCCGAAAGCGTCGTTCTTCTGAAGCGCGATGTAGTTGACGAACTCGGTTTCGAGACTCGCCTGCTCCACGTCCTCCGGGCCGGTCGGCTCGAAGCGCACGACCTGATCGCCCGACAGAAAGAGCTTCAGTAGTTGCGGCTTGACCGTCTCGACAACGTCGTACACATCGCGCGCGACGTACTGGCTGCGGCCTTCCTCGGCCGGGTTCGTGTTGTCGCCCCGATACAGGCGAATCGCCTTGATCCGGTCCTCGACCAGATCGCCATCTTCGGCAAGGGTTTCCTCGCGCTCGATGGCCGCGAGCAGGCGCTTATCGTCGCTTGCCATCTTTCGCCTTCAGTGCGTCAACCTCGGCGGCAAGAGCACGCACGAGCGCCGTCAATGCCTCGACCTGTTGCTTCAGGTCGCGCAACTGCCCGGCTTCGGTGAGCGTCATTGCCATTCAGTAGATTCCTTTCGGTTTGGGGTAGGCGATCGGGCGCCCGTGGTCGTCGTTCTTCATCTGGTCAACCACCACTGCCAGATAGCGGAAGGCGTCGGCCGCGTGCGAGTGCTCGTCGTGCAGCGGCGCCCCCGGCTCGTTCGTCTGCTTGTTCACATGCCGGCGATACCGCTTCAGGTGCTCCACCAGCGGCCCGGTCTTGTCCTCGTCGAAGTAGCAGCGCCCGAAGATCATTCGCGCCGCCTTGATGCCGGATTCCACATCCATCATCGGCACGATCTGCGGCGAGCGTTGCAGCTTGCGCAGCACTTCCTCGGCGCTCTTGCCGGTCTGGATGTTCTTCGTCGCCCCGTCGTGCGGCAGCCAGTCATAGCCCCAATTCCAACGGCGCTCTTTCAGGTCGGCGACGTAATCGTCGAGCGTCCTGTGGCTGTCCTCCAGGAAGTCGATGATCCGAACCTCGGAGGCCGATCGCTGCACGCACAGGATCGACATGCTGTCGTTCCAACCCAAGTCCCAAACCGTGTGAACTTTGAGCAGCGGATCGTAGGGAACCGGCCGGATGCGCCGCGCTTCAATCGCCGCATCCATCTCGCGCAGGTAGATGGCGCCCTCGACGGCTCGCCTGGGCTTGCCCTCCCAAATGTTCTCGTAGCCGTCCGGGTCGCGCTCTTTCGTGCTCTGTCGCTCGGCTTCCAACTCGGGCGGGAACCATGGGTTGTCGCGCCAGTTCATCTGGACGACGACTGCGCCGGGCGGCGGTTTGACCGCAAACCGCTGATGCGTCTCGTCGGTATCCAGTTCCGGGTTATAGGTGATCCAGATTTCGGAGCCGGGCTTACGGATCGTCGGCAGCAGCACGTCCCATGACTTCTTCGTGACGGCCTGCCCTTCCTCTACCCAACAGCGGTCGACGCCCTCGAAGGACTTGAGTTTGTTCACGTCCTGCTGGCGCAGACCGGCAAAGACGAATTCGGAGCCGTTCGCCCCCTTGATCGTCGTCTGCTGGACTTCGTAGAACCCGCCGAGTCCGAGCGCGGCGATCTGGTCGCTCAGGAGTTTGTGTACCGAGTCGGCGATGCTGACCTGTATCTCGCGGGTGCAGAGCACTCGTAGAGGTTGCTGCGCGGCTTGAATGAGCAGCGCCCGTGCGAATCCCCAGGACTTCGCCGACCCCCTTCCGCCGTGGGCTACCTTGTACCGGGCGGGCTCGAAGAGGAACGCGAGCTTGTCGGGGAATTGGGCCTCAATTTCCCGCATTGGCCTGCACGAAGCGCACAGCAACCGATACGGGAATGTCGCCGCCGTTCGGGCCGCTAAGCTCTGCCGACACCTTGTCGCGCCACAGGTCGGGCCGGCGGTTCTTAAGCCAGAAGATGCACGCCGTCGTGTCCGGCGGATAGTGCTCGACGTAATCCTCTCGCAGCACCATGCCGCCCGCCTGGAACATCTTGACCGCCTCGTGCTTGTACCCGGTAGCCCGGTGATACAGCG
>CAADHA010000008.1 GCA_900696685.1 uncultured Planctomycetota bacterium | reverse complement strand
AGGCAACCCGTTGACATATCGCGGTATCCAAGACGGGAATCGGATACTCCGACAGCGCATCGGCCACGTCGCGGCCGATCGCCGTGTTTACGATTTTGCGATTGATGAGGAACGCCTTCTTCAGGGCCGGCTTGTAGACGGCGGCCTCGTGCAGCAGGTCGATGATCTCCTTGGCCGCCCACACGTCGTAGGGCGACGGCTGGACCGGCACGAGCACCAGGTCGCTGGCCATGATGGCGGAGCGGGCCACGTCGTAGACGCGCGGCGGGCCGTCAATGATGACCGTCTGGTAGTTGCCGGCCAGGGCCGGAAGTTCCTTGTGAATCGACGACTTGGGCAGGCCGACCACGGGAAACAGCGGCTCGCCATGACGCGCGGCGGCCCAGTCGAGAGCGCTGCCCTGCGGGTCGGCGTCGAGCAGCAGCACGGTTTTCTTCTGGCGCGCCAGGGCGGTAGCCAGGTGAACGGCCAGTGTGGTCTTGCCCACACCGCCCTTCTGATTCAGTATCGCAATGACCTTCGGCACACAATCCGTCGTGAATACGATTTTACGATTTGTTCCTCGTCGATACGACGAATCCGTCGCCATGTCAATCAGATTCGTGCGACCGGTCAGGTCCGGACGCCATGTCCCGGATTGGCACGGTTGAATGGGCGCAGAATCGTGAAGTCGTGAAATCGTATTCACGACTTCACGCGGTTACGGCAATGCAGCATTGCGACGATGCGATGCCACTGCGATACGACGATGTGGCAATACGGCAACACGACGACACGGCTTTGCGGAAAGTCGGAGAGGCGATTGCACGATGAGTCGTAAACACGATTTCACGACTCGTCGCAAATGCGATTTCACGGTGAAAGAAGTCCTAAGCACTGCTTAGGGGAGATGTCTGCACAACAATTCGTAGCGAGTGTATTTTCCAAGGCACAGTGACTGCGGCTCAGTCAGTCAGTCGTTCAGCTGCGTCGAATCTGCCGTATACGGCCGTCGTCGTCGGGTCCTCACCGGCGGCTGGGGCCCGACACGACGGGCGGCGGGCACGCGCAGGTCCACCCTGTCAATCTGCCGGTATGGTCCCGAGTCCGAGGGTTCCTCTCTTGGTCTTCACGCGCATCGGGACGTGACAGGCGATGCCCCGCCTGGCGCGGACCATGCTCTCGGCTTGGTCAGGGTTTCAGGCCACGTCGCGGCGAGGGGAGGGGCGCGTATCGGACCGGTTCTTCAATGCCAGCGCCTGCTCGTAGTGACGGTACGCCCGCACCCGGGTCGCTTCGATATCCGGCCAGTCGCGCTGTGCGGCGGCCTGCTCCAGGTACGCGGTCAAAGCGCACCCGTGGAACAGGTCGTCAAGCAGGTCGCTCATGCTGGCTCCGTGCGTGTGGTTTCTCGAACACCATGCACACGTCGTGCAGCCCGGGAATGAAGGCCGAGCGGTAGACCTTGCGGCTGCTGCTGGCCCCGTGGCTGAAGCGGATGATGTCCGTGCAACACTGCCGCAGCCCGGCGTCGAAGGCAAGCCGTTTCGTGTGGTAGACGAGGGGGACGAACCCGGCCTCGCGGTCGCAGTAGTCGCCCATGAGCACGGCCACTCGCCCACCCGGAGCAAGCGCCTCGGCGCAGTTGCCGATGAGCTGCCGGTAGCGATTCAGGAACGCGTCCAGCGTCGGCGTCCGGGAGAGGTCGCGCGGGTCGTCGGTGTAGAGTTTCTGCCGCCAGTACGGCGGATGCAGCCAGCAGAAGTCAAAGGCTTCGCGGGGGAACGCGCCCGGGCTGCACGCATCGACGCCTTCGTGCAGGTCGCTCGACCAGCAATGGACGGCCAGCTCGCGGCACACGTCGCGGCATGTGCCGCTGCCGGTCATCGGGTCGAGAACCGTCGTCGGCCGGAAGTACCGCAGCAGGTCGCGGATGAGGTTCCCGCCGCAGTTGCCGGGATAGTCGCGGCGTCCATAATCGCCGGGCTCGGAGAAGTGATAGAGGCTCGTCAGGTGCGGGACCGGACTGGCGTTGGCCGGCGCCCGCGGGAGCTTGACATAGAGCGGCTCGGCAGCCGGGCGAGTGGTCGCGACCCGGGACGTACGGGCCGCGTAGAAGGGATTGACGGAGGTCGTGTACATGGCGGCCTCCTAAATGTGGGCATCGACGATGACGACGCGGCAGCCGGGATGCGCCGCGAAAATGTCCAGGGCCTGCTCGTCCCAGTGCTCATTCTCGGTGAGCAGGACGGCCCACCAGCCCATCTGACCACGTTCGTGCCACGCGCCGTCGGGTGTCACGATGGCGTGCGGAATCCTGCGGCGTCCGATGACCTGCGCGGTCGTCGCGATGTTGTCCTCGATCCGCTCCGCGGTGGTCTGACGGTCGTTGATCCAGCCGTCCCAGCGGCCGCCGACCACGTACCAGTCCCACTTGCTGTCGGGGTTGTACGTCGAGAGCGGCTCGCCGCGCTCGCTGAACGATTCGTGCCATTTGAGGCGTTCCCTGTAGTAGTCCTCGGGTGTGGTGCGGCGGAGTTCCTCCAGGTTCTGCCGGCACTTGTCGAGGTCGTAGAACGCCTCCTGCCGGCTGAGGATGAGTTCGAGCCGATGAATGGCGCCGGCGATGTCCGCCGCCGCCTGGTCGCGGGTGTAGCAGACGTACGGCTCGACTTCCGTGTGCTCGCAGTACGGCTGCATCTGCCGGTCGATGAACGCGCCGATGTCGTTGACGTGCGGCGGGATGATGATGGCGACGGTGAAGTGTGTCATGGTGAGAGTCCTTTCTCGATGAAGAAAGGGCGGGCCTTGCGGCCCGCCCGGTTGCGGATGGGTCAGTCTTTCTTGTCGCTCGCGACGCGGAGCGTGATGCGGCCGTCAAGCGGCACGACTTCAAGCTGGATGTTGAAGCCCTTGCCGTCGTTGTGCGGCCAGGCGGACCCGATGCGGGTCCAGAAGCCCTTCTTGCCCTCGCGGTCGCGCACCTGGTAGGCGATGTGCGTGGGAGCCTTGGAAGCGTTGT
>CAADHA010000007.1 GCA_900696685.1 uncultured Planctomycetota bacterium | reverse complement strand
GGCGGCGCCGGACGGGGCAGGGCGCAGCCGACGCTTTAGCGGCATTTGTGAATCGCCCCGCAAGTTGTCGATTAACTGGGCGATGAAAACGAAACGGCCCTCGAGAACGAGGGCCGCGTGCCTGCTGTTGTTGCGCTCGTCCCAAAGGACTGCGCCTCATCCCCGATCTCGTCGGGTGCCACCTTGCCGCAGGACGGCAGGTTGGCGACAGGCAGGCGGCCTGTGCTCTTGATGACTACACGAAGTTTACTGCGGCATGGCGTCGGGCGCAATCGAATCGGTGGCGCGCTGTGATCCGAAGTGCCGCACGCCACCAAGTGATCAGTCGCCCGAGTCGGGCGACTCCCACGCAACGTCGAGCGCGTAGTGCGCATCTTCGCGAGAGCCGAAAGGACCATCCATTACCCAGACTTCGAAGCCCGCGGCGATGGTGGCAAAGATCTCCTCTGTGCTGAGAACGTCGTCGTAGGTTCCCTTGGTGGGCGCGGCGTCCGGATACTTCCTGTCGAGGCCGCCCCTCGTCCACCAGAAGCGTCCGCGGAGAGTGGACGCTGGCACGAGACCGGTGTCTTCGAAGCGCAGATCGCTCTTCCGCAGCCACACTCCGCCGAGGCCCGGGCACTCGCAGACGCGCGCCCCGGCTCCGGGTGGCGCGGGTTCTCGGCCGCGGCGCGTGTCGGCGAAGTAGCAGTTGGCCAGTGAGTCGTCGTCGTCCACGGAATCCTCCGATGTCGATGTTCCAGCAGTGCCGAGAGCAGGCGGTTCGCAGTCGGCCTCTCGAACAGTTCGCTTCACCCTGGGGGCGACTCGGCCGAGTGAAAGTCGTCCCGCGCCTTCCGGACCACGTGCGGGGAAGCCATCCGGTCGCCGCAGTGGCTGACGTTCATGTCGCGGGTCCCTCGGACGGGTCGGCGGCCGGCGGAGGGCGTGACGGGTTCGGGTCGGCGCATAGCACCCGGCACCGTTCCTTCGCGTACTCCCAGGCGCTGAAGCGGACCTCAGGCGCGTCCACGCTCAGGATGAACGGGTCTTCCCCGAAGGACACGTAGCTGTCCCAGAGTTCCGACGCCGACACTCCGGCTTTGTTGGCCGACTCGAGGTACTCGTCGACGATCCTGCGGCAGTGCCCGATCGCCACCCCGGCATCGGCGAACTCGCCGTGCCTATATCGCTCGTCCTCGTCCATGTAGTGGAAGTTGTCGTCCACCATCACCACGTAGGGCATCCCGCGCTCCTTGGTTCGTAGAGTGCTTCACCCGGCCGCGACGAAGTGTCGCGAGTCCAACTCCTGTTCGCCGTCCCACCGGTAGGCCACCAGCGGGCCGTTCTTGGCCGCCGAGTAGTCGACGCAGGCGACCTTGGGCGATTGCAGCCCCGGTCTGCCGGTCATCCAGTAGTGGCCGATGAAGACCGGGGATCCGTCCACCGGCGCGCCGGCGTAGTCATCCGGGAGGGGGTGGTCGGGCACCCGGTGGTGCTGCCCGTCGCCGACGATCGCTACGTCGCGGTAGCTGCGCGGCTCCTCGTGCCACCACTTGGTTCGCACCTCGCGGCGCTCGACGCCGCCGTGGTCGACGAAAGAGTGGCCGTCGGGCAGGCGGATCTCCAATCCCTTGGTCAGGCCTTCCATCGCCTCCCACTCGGGCGACCCATTGACGTAGGCTTCGTGCAGGAAGTCCTCGTCCATCGCGCGGCCGGACTGAACCCGGCGGGTCACCAGGTCGACGTGGGGCTGGTGCCACCAGGCGTGGACGACCCGGATGTCCCCGAGGTCCAGCATTGGCGGTAGCGATTTGAACCACCAGACCAGTTCGCGGTGCAGGTCGGAGCCTTCGCCCACTTGGCGCAGGAAGTCGGCGTGCTGGGACAGGTTCTTCGGGCTGTGCCGCCGCAGGAACTCGCCGGGTGCGTCGCGGCGGGGGGTCGCGTAGCCGATCGCGTTGAATTCGTGGTTGCCCATCACCGAACGGGCGTGGCCCGCGTCGATCATCGACCGCACGGCGTTCACCGCCTTGACCTGCTCCGGACCGCGGTCGATCAGATCTCCCAGGAAGACGGCCTGCCTCTCTTGCGGCGGCACCCAGCCCGAGGCTCTGTGGACATACCCGAGCTTGCGCAAGAGCGCCTCGAGCTTGTCGGCCTGGCCGTGAATGTCGCCGATGACGTCGTAGCCCACGATTGCCTCTCTTCGCCACTTCGTGGCAACATGCCACGAAGAGAGTATCCTACACTTCGTTGAATTGTGCAACTAACCCCCTTTGTGAAGACCGAATCGCCCAACCCGGACCCGAAGCGCTACCCGATGCCCTTCACGCGGCTGGAGATCGCGGTGATGAGCCTCGTCGACGGCGAACTGCAGGTTCTGCTCGCCCGCCGTGCGGAAGCGCCGTACGCTGGCAAGTGGGCGCTGCCCGGGGGTGTGCTCCGCATCGACTTGGATGCGTCACTGGATGCGGCGGCCAGGCGAGTCATGCGCGAGCGTCTTGGGCTGGACCTGCCGTTCCTTCGGCAGCTCTGCGCCGCCGGCGGCCCGACCCGCGATCCGCGGGCGCCTTGGGCGCTCAGCGTCGTGTATCGCGCACTCGTGCCGGCCGAGACCGTCAACCCCTTGGCTGGCAAGCGCATCGAAGCCCTCGCCTGGCGGCGCGTCGACGACGCAATCGCCGACAGGGGCTTGGCGTTCGACCACTCGACGCTGGTGTCCCGAGCGGTCGAGAGCACGCGCGCCGAGGTCGAGCGGCTGGACCTGCCCGTCGGGTTCCTACCAGAGCAGTTCACCCTCGGCGAACTGCAGTCGTGCTGCGAGCAGCTGCTCGGCCGACGCCTGGACAAGTCCTCCTTCCGCCGAAGGCTTGCGGACCGGCAACTCGTCGAGCCTGTGGAGGGGGCGATGAGGACCGGCGCCAACCGGCCGGCCCAGATCTACCGGCTGCGGGCGGATTGAACGTATCCTCCGGCGACGTGCCGAATGGGGACGGGAAGATGGGTATGGACGGCAAGGCCATTTGGGCAGCGATCGGCGACTGGCTCGGAAGCTTGGGCCTCGCACTGCGCGCGGCGGCATCCACTCCACTGGAGTCGGACGCTGCAGACACCGGAGAAAGCGCGGTCGATCCGGCCGCGAATGCTCCACGTCGGTACGGCCACAGCTCCCCCGGATACCTCACCCGCAACGGCCTCGGTAGCCTCGAGATCGGCGCGGCGGACGACTGAAAGCTGCCTTCGTCTACTTGCCCCGAGTCGGCCGGGTGCCATTGGAGGCACCGCCGCCCGCTTCCTTTCCCGACGGCGTGTCCTGCTTCACTCCAGTCGACCCGCGCTCGGGCTGCGGACCGGCTATGGGAACTCCGCGTTCGTCGAAGTGCCACTCGCCGATCGGCTCGACCTTGGGCGGAGTGCCGAGGTCGGGCTGACTCGCGCCGGCGCCGACCGTGTCCCACACGGCCTGGTTCCCGCCGTGGCTGGAGCTGACCTTGCCGATGCGCACCGAGCCCCTGTATGTCTCGCTGAGGGTTCCGGCGTCCTGCGATAGCTGGGTGCGACCCTTGTCGATCTTCTTCTTTGCTTCGGCCTCGCTGGCCCCGACGCGACCTGAGAGGTCGTTGTCCACCGGTCGGCCGGTTACGGCGCGCTGCCGAGTCTGGCGGGTGCGGATCTGGGATTCGTTGGTCTCGGTCTGTTGGCGGAGTGCGTCGCTGTCCGCCGTTCGCGCACTGCCGTCGTACTGCTCGCGCAACGACGATTCGGGCCAGCCCATGGTCTCGGACAACGGCCTCGACGGACCCAGCGGGTTGTCGATCGGAACGTAGCCGGTTGCCGCGCTTCCGCCGCGGGCGTACGAGTATGCGATCTCGGTCACGGCACGCTGAAGCTTGATCGGGTCTTCCTCGCGC
>CAADHA010000006.1 GCA_900696685.1 uncultured Planctomycetota bacterium | reverse complement strand
TCGGCGTGTGCCCGACCACCAGCAGGATTTCGTTGCCGCGAGAGGCGGCCATCAGGTTGACCTCGTTCGAGGCGAACGTCGCCTCGACACTGCCGGCCGCGAGCGTCTGAAGCCCCAAGGGCCCACTTGCCAGCGGTACGGTGGAGCACCGCAAGTTGTAGCCTTTGCAGAATCCCTTTTCGATGGCCACCCACATCGGTATCCCGAGCACCGATCCCGGGTACTCCTGTACGCGAACCTGCGCGTTCTCGCCATCGGGTTTGCCTTGAGCCATCGTTGGCGCGAGCAAGCCGAGCGACAAAGCGACCCCAACGAACACTGAAGAAATCTTTGGCATGGTGTCTCCCGATTGTATCGACCAGCAGTGTCGGCACAGAATTCAGCGATGCAGCCTCGCACTGATACTATACAGTAATCTTGGAAGCTGTCGTCGACATCTAGGGTTTACACCTAGCCGATACGCCGCGACTCGCGACTCGTTTCGGAATTACTATGCATTAAGTTGATCAGAGGTGCTGTCGGTCGACGCGGTGAATCGTCAGAACCAGTGGACCGACCGGTGATACGTCATGAACGAAAATGCATCGGACCCCTTGTCCGTCGTCGTCACCGGCGGCGGTAGCGGCATTGGCTTGGCCACGGTCGAGTTGGTGCTCCAGCGTGGCGGATATGCGGCCATCGTCGACGGCGACGTAGAACGCGCCGACCCACTAGTCCGGGGATATCCCGGCCGCCTGCACGCATTCGTGGGCAACGTGATCGACGAACAGAGGATGCGACAGGTATCGGAGGAAATCGGCCAGTGCCTCTCGGTATCCGTGAACGCACTGGTGAATTGCGCGGGCGCGCCATCCGTGGCCGCTTCGATCGAAGATGATACGGTGGAACACTGGTCCCGTATCGTCGAATCGCATCTGACCGGCACTTACGTCTCGTGCAAGGTCTTCGGATCGGCCATCGCCGGATCGAGCACGACCGGTTCGATCGTGAACCTGGCATCGGTGGTGGCCCTGAGGCCCGGTCCCGTATTGGCTTACGGGGCAGCCAAGAGCGGAATCATCAACCTCACGGAATCGCTCGCCACGCATTGGGCCACGGCGAACGTTCGAGTGAATGCCGTGGCGCCCGGCTGGACAGACACGCCATTCGTGCGGCGCACGGATCGCACCGAGAAGGACCTGCAGACGATCATCGACGCGACGCCGCAGGCCAGAATGCTCCAGCCGGTGGAGGTTGCGGAAGTCATTTATTTCCTGATCTCCTCGGCCTCCAGCGCCGTCACGGGCGCCACAATCGTGTGCGATGGCGGGTACGTCGCCGGTTCCGGCTGGGCGCCCTACGGCGGGTTCCGCAGACGTGCCTCCGGCGCGGCACGCCCGTAGTCCCGCACTCCGGGCCGACGGCGACATCCGGTTTCGTCCAGATGGGGAACTTGCACGGACATCGCATTGTCATCGCAGGCGCCGCCGGCGACATCGGGCAGCATGTCAGCGCCCTGTTCTCCGACTCTGGGGCGACGCTGCATCTGCTCGACATCCAGGACGAGGCAATCACGCGCGAGGCCAATGCGGCCGTGCCGCAGATCGCCTCCATCCATTGCTGCGACACCAGCCGACGCTCGGAGGTCGAAAGGGTCGCCGATCGGATCGGCACCGTCGACGTTCTCATCGACGCCACCGGCATCTGGCCCCGCGATGACTGGATGGCGCCGGACTGGGACGCGGCGTTCGATCGGGTGATCGACATCAACGTGCGCGGGCCGATCAACCTAGTGCGCGCCTTTCTGCCCCGAATGGTCGCGCAACGCTACGGACGGATCGTCTTATGCGGATCGATCGCCGGTTGGACGGGGGGCCTGATATCCAGTCCGCACTATGTCGCGGCCAAAGGTGGTATTCATGCACTCGTCCGCTGGTTCGCCCAGCTAGGCACGCCGCACAATGTCTGCGTGAATGGTGTTGCGCCAGGTCCAGTATCGACCAGAATGACTCATGATGCCGCATATGATCTATCGAAGTTCCCACTGGGTCGCATAGCCACACCGCAGGAGGTGGCCCATGCCATGCTGTTCCTGTCCAGCCCCCAAGCCGGCTACATTTCAGGGACCATAGTGGACGTAAACGGCGCAGTTCACATGCGATGACTCGGTTGAGTAGCCAAAATGATCAGACGGCCACTATTGTTGCAGCATACGGGCTTTGGTCAGCCTGAATCACCTCTGCTACTCAAGTTCACCATATCGTTGAAATTCGCTGTCTCGTCCCCACACAACCGGACATGGAGCGAACCGTGTTAAACGAAGATCAACGTAGATCATCCTTCGTTCTTTCCGACACTCCGGGTACCTATACAGGCATTGCTTGGACGAGTGTTGTCATCTAACAGTATTGCCGACGGAAAGGCCGCCATTCCCCGGCTGCCGTACTGCCAGTCCAACTCCAAGAGATCCAACTGCTCGACCGCCTCCACGATGACGTGTGCCAAGTGATCCTCGGGCAGCCACTCCTGCACTGATGGCTGCAGCAGATACGCCGTGTCCCGATTGATCTGAACGAATCATCGGAGCCGCCACCTCATGTGCTGCGCGGATAACTCGATATGCGTTGGCCGCCGCAGCCTCGTGGTGGCCGATACTCCGACAGACTCCTAGTCCGCTGACGCCTCGGCAAAGAAGCGTTTCACCGCACCGGTGAAGCGCGTGCGGGCGTGGCGCGAGCGTTCGAGCAGCCCGACGCGCCGCTGGACGTTCGTGTCGGGGAGTTCGATGACACGCAATTCGC
>CAADHA010000005.1 GCA_900696685.1 uncultured Planctomycetota bacterium | reverse complement strand
CTCTACACCGCTGCCCGGCGCACTTGAGGTACTTATGGCATATGACACTCGCCGCGGCAATCCATTCAAGAAGTATCACCCTGCGGATTTCAAGATCCAGAGCCTGAATCGTGCAGCTCGTGATGCAGATGTAGTCGATTGCCAAGACAACAAGATTGTGGTTCGTCCTAACTCGGACAACTTTAGGCTCGAGGTAGCAGGGTTCGACACCAATCGCGATCTTGTTGTGAGGGTGCGCACGCTGAATGCCACTGCAGTAGGTGAAGCATGAGTACCGGGACACGGAGGCTGAACTACACCAGGCGCCAGCGTCTGAAACGTGAGAATGTGGCCATTACGATCCATCAACCCCGGGAGTCCGATCCTCCTGTCATGTCCGCATCAGTCGACCTGACCTCCTACGCGCTGCCCTCCGATGCCAACGTGCTGATCGAGGCCTACCGGCACACGGCATGGCAGCGATTTGAGTTCGGTACCGTTGGAGCGGTGCGGGTTCCGGAGGACCGAGTTCTCCGCGACTTCGGCGCCGCGGAGGGAGTGCAGTTTCGCGTGAAGGTCGTTGAACCGCTTTCCCACGGGGCGACGGCCGCGCGCATTCTTGCCCAAGCCGACGGCATCAAGCCAAATCAGGATGGTCCCCGTCGCTCGCTGCTTCCACTCGATCCGGACCCGTCACTCAAGGATGAGGTGTGGCGGCTAGAGATCGATGAGAACGACGGACCGCTCGTCAAGGTGAGTACCCATCTGGTACGCGACCGACATGCCCTCGCACGATCGCCCGCATTCCTCACACTTGTATTGCCCGAGGTCTTTCGGCACGTGCTGAAATGGGCACTGGCCGACGGCTTACCGGGTGATGACGAATGGGACACGCCTCGTGGCCGATGGATCCGCTTCGGTTGCGGTCTGCTCGGACAGAACGAACCACCCGATGATCTTGATGATCGCGACGAGGGGGCCGACGCCCGGGACGCGTGGATCGAGCAGACCGTGGTCCGGTTCTGCCGCAAGAATGGTATCGACCGTGTCTTCGGTAGATGGTGGCGTGACGACCAGCCGCGTGCGACTGGAGGCGCTGCATGAACCTCGTGCGCATCCGACGACTCAACGATGCGGGCCTGGCCCGCATGGAGGACTTCCTGGATTCCTTCACCTCCTCCCCCGATCCATCCGTCGACTTCCATCAGGATCTGTGGGCGATCCTAACCGGCCTCGACACGACTTTGCATACCCCGAAGATCGTACAAGCCGACGCCAATCGTCGCTTCCCACGTCGGTACGATCTGGCGGAGTATCTTCACGGGCTGATCCCGGGGCTGGGACTCGCCGATCCGACGAGGGACCGGGGGCTGTGGGCATGGCTCGCGCTGCTCTGGTTTGATCAGTTGGCCCCGGTCGCCAAGGGGGTCAGAAAGGTTGGAGAGCGGGCGAAGTGGCTGCCGGAAGGCGGCTGGAAGTACTACAGGCATCTCGTATTGGGAGCGTACCTGCTCTACGCGACTAACCATGATCGCCCGCAGCGTGCCTTGGCGGTCCTGCACAATCCTCCTCATACTCCAGGCGAACTCGTGGGCCAGCTGGCCGCGACCCAGGATGTTGCGCAGTCTAGGGCCGCGATCGGTGCGGCCACGACGCTCTACTACGATTCCCAGCGAGGGACAATGAAGCGAGGCGCAGGCGGAAGCGGGGCAGGCAGCCCGCGCCGCTTTCGGACAGTCCTTGATCAGCTGGATCGCACCTTCGATCTCCAGTCACTGACGGAAGATCGCTTGCTCACTCTGCTCCCATCCGAGTTCGACCGTTACAAGAACAGCCGCCAATGAGCAAGGAGGAACAGGCTATCGCGCACGCGATCGGTAATCGGTGGCGCTGCCGGTCAGCGACGATGTACGATTGCCCGATCCATCGTAAGCTCGCGTCGCATGCGGACTGCCAGCGTCTTGGCGCCTCGTGTTTCGCATTCCCAGATGACCAGCACTCGCCATCCGAGTCGAGCCAGTGCGGTGGTGCTACGGCGATCGCGCCGCCGGTTGCCCTGAAATTTCTGCTGCCAGAACTTTCTGCGTGATTTGGGGGTGTATGCAAAGCGGCAGCCTGTGTGACGATGCCAGAAGCACCCATGCACGAAGATAACTGCCCTGTACTTCGGCAGGACGATGTCCGGTCTGCCGGGCAGATCAGCGCGATGCAGTCGAAAGCGATAACCCATCCGGTGGAGCAGCGAGCGAACTGCGATCTCCGGCTTCGTATCGCGCCCTCGGATGCGCGACATGTTCCATCTTCGATGTTCTCTGCTGATGCGATCCATCATGCGCCAAGCAGTTCTGCGACAATGCCCGCGATCTGATTCGCTAGCAGCGGAGGCACGGCGTTTCCTACTTGCGTGTACTGCGCAGTGCGGTTTCCGCAGAAGAAGTAGTTGTCCGGGAATGTCTGAAGCCGCGCAGCCTCGCGAACGGTCAAGCTGCGGCACTGCGTCGGATCGAAGTGAATGTAGTAGTGGCCATCCTTGGCGATGTGCGCCGTGATCGTCGTCGAGGGACGGCCGCGAATCTGGACGCGAAAGCGATCGGCAAACATCCCGTGCCCGTTCAGCGCTTCGACCACATTCGCATGGCTGGGCCACAGTGCGGCGGGAAACTCCCGCAGCACCGGTGAACGCTTGCGTGCCTTGGCAAAGCACGCCGCAAAGAGGTAGCGGTGCAGATCACTGTCCAAATGGCCGCGAGTCGAGTGATTGCATGCGCCGTCCATCCGCGGGTCGAGATACCACTCCTGCATGAACCCGGAGTCAACCTTGCCGGCGACATGCTCTCCTCCCCTGTCCTGTCGCGGCCGCGTGAGCGAATCCAGTGCCTCTTCAACCTGCCATCTCACTGACTGGTCGATGGACTTTCGCAGCCACTGCGATTGCCGGACCGCTCGCAAAGTCTCGATCCACTCATCAGCGGAGTCCGTGCCCTTCGACCGTCCGCTTCTGAGACGCGGAAGACCGTCCAGCACCGCCTCGGCCGCAACGGGAGCCATGCGCGGCAGTACGCCGGGCTGCTTCCGGACGTAGTCGTCGCGCACACCGAGCAGAATGATGCGATGCCGCGCCTGTGGAATTCCGTGATCCTCGGTCCTCACGACATAGTCCGCGAGATCCGAGTCCTCAAACATACCGTGTCTTATCACCGAGAATACCTGATACTCATGCGCGCCGCCGTTGCGCCGAATGATGCGGCCCTCACGCTGAAGCGCCCTACGGGGCGACCGCAGATCATCCAGAATGCGCTGGAAGACGTGCAGATCGTTCAACGTCGCCGACAGGAGACCCTTCACATTCTCCATGACGAACACTGCGGGCCAGTGGTCGGCGATAATCTGGAGGTACTCCACGTACAGGGTCTGCTTATCATCCGTCTTCGGGTCGTAGCTCTCAACACCCTTGTTCCGTGAGCGACCAATGAGGGAGTACGCCTGACACGGCGGACCTCCGATCAGCACCCATGCGTCGCTCTTGCCGATCGCAGCTTCGACTCGCCGCCGAATCGTGAGTTGTGGTTCCGCACCAAGCGTGGCGCGCCAGGCGATGTTGCGTGCCGCATCAGCGGCAGTCTGGTGCCTCTCGAAGAGCTCCGACCGACTCATTTCACCGCGAAGGAGGCGGTAGTAGTCTTCCGGCACAGATGTCGGGCTGAACTGCCGAAAGAAGCTCCTCAAGAGCAATGTTTCGTGGGCTGCAGTGTCCATTTCAATCGACAGCGAAATCCGGAATCGACTCCTTCCACGCTCCGGAAATGATGCGAAGCCCTCGCCGAGCCCGCCTGGCCCAGCGAAGAGGTCAATGACAGGGATTGATTCAGAATTGTTCATGTGCCGAGTCTGGATTGGAATCGCTCAGAAGTCATTGCCTGATCAGAATCGTCCGCGCGGCGCTGCCGGCGTCAAAGGCTGTCTCGTCTTCGTATTCACAGATCGCATGCCCGAATCTACAACCAAGCGACCATCACTGCGCCTGAGCAGTACCAGCCAGATTCCGCCACCGCTTTGCCAGGAGTCGCCGCCAAGAGCTGCCGCCACATTTTTCGCCTGTTCTTCAGTCATGCAGTGCCTCCGATCGCTCATCGATTGCCGCCTCAACGCGGGGATCGACAATAGGCGGCAGGACCAGGCTCGGGCAGGGCGGGTTGTGCTTCACCGCTTACTCAGCCGCTTGCGACAGAATGTTCCTCTTAGAAACTATCTCAGAACCCCCAATCGGTGGGCTCGACGGTACCAGAGCAGGATGCAGGCGATCATGATCAGGCCGAGGTAATTCGATGACTTCTTTGCGTACCGAACCAGGATCGCCCGGCACCTGT
>CAADHA010000004.1 GCA_900696685.1 uncultured Planctomycetota bacterium | reverse complement strand
GTCGCGCCCCAGCGGCGTGTACATGAAGTTTCACCCGCGCCTGGCGCCGATCAAGGCTGCGATCTTCCCCCTCGTCAACAAAGACGGCATGCCCGAGGTCGCCGAGAAGTTGTACATGCAGTTGCGCGAGAGGTGGGCCGTGCAGATCGACGTCAAGCAGACGATCGGCAAGCGCTATGCCCGCATGGACGAGGCGGGCACGCCCTACTGCTTCACCATCGACGGCGACACGCTCAAGGACCAGACCGTCACGGTGCGCCACCGCGACACGCTGGCGCAGGAGCGCATCGCAATCGACCAGGTCGAAGCGTTTCTGAGCGAGAAGATCGGCGGGTGAGGCGGGCGCGACTTTCTGTTCAGTATGGCATTGCGTCATGCTTCCCGGACTGAGCAGAATCGAAGGCGCGTCCTCATTCCGAGCGTGCAAGTCAGGTTTGGATACCGACTTGTTCGCGTGAGAGAAGGCGAAGCCAAGCGAATAGTCTTGCGCTGTGATCGCTCAAGATTAGCGCCGATCCCGAATCGTTCATTGACAAGTGAGAGGGCTCAGGGCACGACTGTTGTTGCGGTGCAGGATAGCCCTGGCGGAGACTTCAAACAGCCCATGTGGCGGAAAGGAGTGTCCACCATGGTGAAACGAGTGCTCATCCCTCTGAAGGTCATTCAGTTGGATGCCCTGGTTATTATCGGTTGGCCTGCGTTTGTATCAGGAGTCCTGTTGGCCGGTCCAATCTGGCTCGAGATCATTCTCTTGTCCACCGCCAGGGTCCTGCCCTGAATCCTCTCGCGGAGCCTTTGTCGCTGCCTTTGGGGGAATAACGACAGTGGCACCAAGTTCTTCCATATCCCACGCGCGTAGCATCAGACCGTATCTCTGCTCAAGATTTCGAATGATGTTGTCTCGTAGGTTCCGTGGGATTTCGGGGTTGGCAATGAGCCAGCCTTCACATCCCAATCCAGCTTCGATGTCGCAAACACCGTCGCCGGAGTTTTTCAACAACACACGGTATAGATGAGATCGACGGAGACTTTCTCGCCGCTCTGCGAATGGGTTCAGAATCAACACGCCGGCGCAGTCGAGTTCGCCGGTGACTTCGTTCCGCTCGTGTCCACAGACAATAAACCCGTCAATATCCTGATAGTCGAATGCGAGGCTCGCTTTGAAGAACGCGCATACCACATCGCGAACGATCGGATCCTTGAGGAATCTGGCGCCTGGCTTCATGGCATCTGGATTCAATACCATCAGGATTTCTTTGCCAAGTACAGCACGGACCGCCCATTCAATATCATCGTGATCGCAGTGGCGACCGCAATAGAGAAACACAAGGCGGGGATGCTGGCCGCTTTCGGTGTATTCGTTGAGCTGTTTCTGAGCCTTGTGTGCGAGTTTGCGAAAGTCGTCTCTGTCCCCGAATGACGCCGAGTACGAAACGACTTCTCCGGGCTTCGACGCGGCATCCTGTGCTGCAGCCCGATCTGCTCGGTGCATGTAGTCCTGTCTTGCCTTTACCTCGACCAACAACTGATCATCCTTGTGAACCATCAAGAAGTCAGGGGTCTTGACGACGTTCGGTTTCTCGGCAATCGATCTGACCGTATATCCCAAATGCTCGAACAATTCCCGTGCGGCGGACTTGCTCTGTTTCTCGCTCATAGCGGTGCCCTGTGTTGACGGAATCATATCACAAAATGCGGTGGTATCGTAGCGGACTCGCGCCCTCGCGAATGCCGGCCGTGCGCGTCGGTAGGGGCACCGTTGTTCCATTACCCGCCCCATCCTACTTCCTCACAGGCGCGGCTCGTTGCGCCCTTCACCTCACCACCGGCCACACTCCGATCCATTCTCCAGCTGCGATCATCACCACCGCTGAGTAGCCCACGATGTCCCGCGCCCACAGACCGGTGATCGCCAGCAGCGGCAAGGCCCAGCGCGGTAGGGTGCGGTTGAGGCTCTGCGAAACGCACCATTACGGCGCGGGCAGCGCGATGGTGTGGCCAACGCGCTATCGGCCGCCCAACCCGGTGCGGTTCGCAGAGCCTCAACGCACCCTACGCGATGCGCACTGACGCCGACCTCACACAACATGGCGCGATCGAGCGCAATTCTCACGCTGCGCTCACATTCGCACTGCATCATTGATGCAGAGCCGAAGGGCGCGGAGTGTGAGATCATGGGCTTCCTGCGCGAGAATCAGCAACGCCTCGCCAACAAGACGACGAAGTTCATAGGCATTCACTGGGGCGAATCGTTCCCGTTCTGGTACGTCTGCGAATATCCCAAGGCCGGCGGGACGTGGCTGAGCCGCATGGTCGCGGACTACCTCGACATTCCCATGCCCCAATACACGATGATGCCGCTGGGCTGCGAGTGCGTCATACACAACCACTGGATGTTCAACCCGCGCCTGCGTCGCGTCTTCTATCTCTATCGCGACGGACGCGATGTGATGGTCTCCTTCTACTTCTACCGCATGCGCAACATCGAGCACAAGCCTGATTCGCCCTTCAACCAGCGCCTGCGGCAGCGCTACGAGCGGGTCTTCGGCCGTGGCTTTGATCCGCAGGACATCCGCGCGCACCTGCCCGCGTTCATCGACCTCGAGATGCGCAAGCCGATGAACGCGCGGATCAACTGGCCCACACACATCGCGCAGTGGCGCCTTCCTCGGCATGAGCACATCGCGTATCTCACCTACGAGGGTCTGCTGCGCGACACCGCCGGCGCCCTGGGCGGGGCGCTTCAGAAGTTCATCGATGGGCCGATCGACGAGGATCGGCTGCATGCCACGGTGCAGCGATACTCCTTCAACCGCATGGCCGGGCGCGAGCGCGGCGTGGAGGATCGCGCCTCATTCCTGCGCAAGGGCGTCGCGGGCGACTGGCGCCACCACTTCACTCGCGAGGCGGCCGAAGCCTTCGACCACTTCGCGGGTCAGACGCTCATCGACCTCGGCTACGAGCACGATCGGTCGTGGGTCGGGCACTGCCCCGCGTTGCGCGAACTCGTGTCGAGTCGGTAGTCCAACAGCCTGCGGCGGGAGCCGCGGGTTGGAGCGCGCGTACGCGCATATCTCGTTCGTTCCTCGAGCAGCCGTCGGCTTCCGCCGACGGCTACAGGCGCCGTGTGCGATCCGCACGCGCCGCGCTCTCGCGCTGCCTTGACGCCTCTCCCTAGTGCCCAGTGCCGCGGCGAAGCGCCGAGAGAGGTGTGAGGAGAACAGGTGAACAGGAGACCAGACCAACCGACCCGATCCCTCGATGCCTCGATGCCTTCCCATAGAGCCTAGTGCCCAGTGCCCAGTGCCCAGTGCCTCTGCTCGATGCCCCTCTTCACCACACCACCAGCCACACGCCGATCCACACTCCGCCCGCGATCATCACCAACGCCGTGTAGCCGACGATGTCGCGGGCGCGGACGCCGGTGATCGCCAGCAGCGGCAGCGC
>CAADHA010000003.1 GCA_900696685.1 uncultured Planctomycetota bacterium | reverse complement strand
GGACCTTGTACGTGGCGAAGAGCACCTCGTCGGCCCACTCCTGCACAAGCGCGGACGCGAGCTTGTGCAGTCGCGGCGAGTAGCGGTCGTACGGCACGGTCTCGGGGTTCTCGAACTTCTCGATCTTGGCGTGAGCGATGAGGACCACCGTCATGCCGCGATCGCTGCGGAGCGCGTTGAGCGCACCGAGCACCGAGCGCCACTTGTCGATGGCGAACGAGAAGCCCTTGGCGTATCCGATCTTCTCGATGTTCTCGACGTTCTCGTCGGCGCACACCTCTGCCCAGATCAGGCGCTCGAGCCAGTCGAGGCTGTCGATGACGACGGTGCGGTACTCGTGGTCGCCCGAGTACAACGACTCGAGCGCCGCCATCACCTCGCCGAGGCTGCGGGCCAGCGGGAACGACTCGCAGTCGATGTCCGCCAGTCCGTCTTCGGTGGGGACAAAGATGGGCTTTTCGGCCATCGCGCCGAAGGTACTCTTGCCGATGCCGTGAGTGCCGTACAGCATCACGCGGCGGGGGCGGGCCTTGCGGCCCTTGCTGATCTGGTTCATGAGGGTGTGCGGGGTTGCGGATGCGGTTGCGGGCATGGGGTCTCCGTGCTTGGGGAGTGAGGAATCGAGGTCGTGGGGCCAGATGCTGCGGGTGAACGCGCCCTGGCCGAGGCGGACGAGGGGGAGGTGGTCACGGCTGGGACGAAGCGGGTTGCAGATCGGGATGCAGGCGTTGGCCACGCCCATACCTCTCTGCTTCAGCCCGCTTCGTGTCGCGCGCTAGTTGGCGTTGGGGTCGAAATCGGCCAGGTGCGTGCGGAGCCGGATCACCAGCCGGTTCACGGTCCCTCGGTGGACGCCCCGCTCTGCGGCGATGCCGGGCACCGACTTGCCCGCCAACAGGTCGCGGGCAATCTCGAACAGGTCTTGGGGCAGAGCCCCCATCCGGTCGACGAGGTCCAGCCGCAGATCGACATCGCCAAAGCCGCTGTCTCGCGGGTCGGCGTAGTCGAAGCCCTCCGTCCCGAGCGGCGGAAGCGGCAGGATGCGGTACCGCGCGCTTGCCTCACGGGAAAGCTGCTTGCACTTCTGCCGGTACCAGAAGTCCATGACCGCGCGTGTGAAGGTGGTCCGCGACGCAATCGCCGGGTCGAACCGGCGCAGCGCCCGCACGATCTCGGCCGCCAACTCCTGCCGGAGGTCGTCGACCTGATCGGGGGCGAGGCGGTAGACCCGCGCGAGGCGTTCGGCGCGGAACGCCATCTGGCGGTGGGCCAGCTCCGGGAGATCGTCCGGTGCAGAGGACGACGTGCCGGTGGTGCGGATGGAGGGGTCGATGGCTGCTGCGGTCATGGAGTGCTTCCGTGCTGGTGAGTGGTCCGCGCCGCACATCGCGGCGTGTTCACCAGCCGGTCGCCTTGCAGATCACCGCGCAAAAACCCACCGCCGCGACCGCGAGGTCTTGGAAGTCCGCATCGAAATGTGTTTGGGCCGGAAGCTTGCACTTGCGCCAACGCGGCGCAAGTGCAAGGCCACCCCGCTCAGCGGGAGCCGCGTGCACCCTTCGCCCGCCAGAGGGCCTCGGCGTCGTTCACCAGCCCGTACAACGTGGCCGCCTGCTTGCCCGCGGCGTCCTGGAACACGCGCGTGACGTCGTGCGGCCTGCAACCGGCCTCCTCCGCCAGGGCCGCCCGGGTCAGGTGCGGAATCGTCGGAATACCCCTGCCGGCGTCGATTGACGCCCGGATCATGCCGACACGGGAGCGGGCGGTCTCGACGAGTACCTTTTCGATCTTCTCGATCGTGGCGAGCCGTTCGGCCCGCTTCTTCTTGGGGCGTTTGTTCTGAATCGGCGCTGCGAGTCGTAGCCCCGCCCGCTGCGCGAACGTCTCCAGCTGCGACGACCACGATTCTTTGGCCACCAGTCCGTTGGAACCGGCGTGGATGATCTCATCGGCCGACACGAGCACGCAGCGGCGCTGCTCGACCCAGGCGCGCAGCTCGTCCGTCCAAGCTTCAGCCGTGGGCGTGAGCACAATCACGGGTTTGGTGTCCGCCGAGACGGCCGAGCGGACGAGATGAGCGACCGCAGCGCGGTCCGTGTGAGTCACGAGTTCAACGGCGAAGGCCAGGGCGGGCCTGGGCTCCCAGGTTCCCAGCCGGAGTTGTCCAGGCGTCCGGTCGCCCGGCACGGTCGAGGTCCGCAGGCCTAGCGCGGTCGCCATCGCGGAGCGCAGCACCGCGGGCCGGAACTCATGCAGCGCACGGTCCTGGGCGGAGAGCTCCACGCGGGGGCTCAACCCTTCGTCGCACACGGCGACGGCCGATCCGCCGATCGCGACGACCCGCCTCCGCGGCAGGTCCGGGCGCTCGCCGGGCCATGAACGCGCCACCACCCCGGCGGGCTCGAGCAGCGGCTCGATGTGCGCAAACGCCGGTCCGCAGCGAAGCTTCCATTCCTGCAGGACCGCTCGGAGGCCCGCCGGCCCGCGCGCGTCAAGGAACCGCCAGAAGTCGCGCAGTGACTCCACGCAGCGCCTCCTCTCTGGAACGCGCGAAGCGTTGCTGGAACATCCACTGCTCCAGGAGCTCCGGGTGGTCCTCGCGGTCGTAATACGCCGCGTTGGGCGGTCGGATCCGCAGGGGCACCTCATGGTCCGCCCCGTCGCCGACTCGAATCGTGATCTTGAACACCGCCGCCGCGAGCCGCGCGTACCTCGGGATTTCGCGTCCGCTCCGCCGGAGCGTCTCGAACACGTCCTCGGAGCGGAGGGTTTCGCCGGCGTCGAGGTCGTCGTCGTGCTCCCACGACACCGAGGTCAGGCGCACGGCGATGATCCCGGGGCAGTCCTCGCACTGCAGACAATCCGGCCCCTTCTCGATGATCGGCCGCAGCGAGAACTTCCGACCCGGGCTGTCGGCGTCGAACAGCAGCGAGTCATTGAAGATGTGCCGTCCGATCATCGAGCAGTACGCTCGGACGTCGCGCTTGACCGGGGCGTTGATGCTCAGCTCACCCGTCTGGCCGTTGTAGCGAACAACGTCGTACCCCTCCGGGCGGAACACGATCGAGCGCGTCTCGCCGTCGGCGTCAATTGTGACCTCTCGCTTTAGCGTGCTCCCGCGACGGACAAGCATCCGGAACCCGGTCTCCGTCCGGAAGGGGAAGATGCGCACGCCCTTGCCGCGATGGTTGTCGAAGAAGTCGGCTCCGAGCCCGGCCTGCAGCGCCTGGACAGCCGCATCAGCAGGAAGCCCGATCTTCGGCGCGGGCTCCACAGAGGTCATGAACGACTCGAACTTCCTCGGCTTGGTCGACAGACGCTCGGCGTGCATTCGTTCGATGATGGCGCGGTCCGACAAGTACACCCGCAACGCCAGATCCGGCGCGGGCAGATCGCTCTCGACGACGATGCCCGCGGCCTGGGCATCGCTGCGGAGCCGATCGTAACTGTCGTCGTCGGAAACGGCGTGGATGAGGCAGAGGGCCTCGATCAAGTCCAGAGGCGTGTCCTCGTCGGGATGCATGAGCACGCGACCCAGCGCGGCGAAGTCCGGCTCACGCCCGCGCTCGATCACGACCCCCCGCGCGGCCAGCGCCGCGGAGAACGGCTCGAGCAACTGCATCAGCAGTTGCGGATCGACTTGCTTGAGAACGCTTGGCTTGACGAAACGGCTCGGACGGATGCTCTGCGCCATGGACCGACCCCGACAGGACCTTCCCCGAGCTCCGCCGGGGTGCCGCGGCGACCGCGAAATCCCCGCGATCACTGGCCCATCGTACCCGGTCATGAACCAAACATCACGCGTTCTTCATTGGACCGTGTCGGTTGCGTTTCGGGTGTGGAGTTCGCGTGGAAAGCCTGTCTGATGAGGGAGTTACCGATCGGCGGCGGAAGTGATGCGATCCCCGGTCAACGCCCGCCACGCTTCCCGCTGCCGGGGCCACTCCACCATCGACACAAGCGACCGCAGTTCATGCTCGCCGAAGGGGTCACGCCCAGACATCACCCGCGGCATGTTGAGGATCGCTTCCTGGATGTCCGGCGCGAGGTGGAGCAGGTTCATGATCTGTGTGACCCGGGCTCGGGTGACGTGCCCGACAGCCGCCAGCTCGGCCTGCGTGCTGACCGACCCTTCCCGCAGCAGTGAGTCGAACCGGATCGCCAGCGCCATCAACCGCGCGACGCGGGGGACGCGGCCGGGCGGCACCACGTCGTTCGCCGTGTCTGGATCTCGGGCTGTGCGCTCTCTGCCCGGTGCGACGAACCTTGCCGTCCTCGTGAGCGGGACCCGGTCTAACGCGATCGCGGGCTGGCACGGCTCGGTTCGCATCAGTTGGGTGCCTCCGCCGGCGCGATCTCCGGCTTGAAAGTGATCGCGACGTTTTGGGTCTGCCCGTCGTACTCGACGGATGCGATCACGACGTGGAGGAACTCGGCACGCTCGGCTTGCGTCATGGCATCCCAGATCCCTTCGAAGGCCTCGACCGCTCCGGCAACCTCGTCCTCGTCGATCAGCCGTTCGGCGTCCGCAGCCACCTGCGCGGAGACGGCCGCCAGTGTCCGCCGCACCTGCTCGACCTCACGGCGCGTGGCGGCCGTCGGCTCCTCGCTCGAGAGCCGTTCGAGCACACCGCGGAGCCGCGTCTGCCCGGCGAGGCGGGCCCCGGCGGCCTCGCGAAGCAGGTCGATCGCCCGATCAACGACGAGCGTGATCTGCGGGGAGTCGGCCAGCAGCGCCTTGAGCTGCTCGAGCACGAACGCCTCGAGCGCCGGGCCGGGCAGCGAAGAGGCCGCGCAGTGCTGCCGTCCTCGCTTCACTGCGTTGGAACAGACGTAGTAGCGATAGCGGGTCCGAGTCCCGTCGGGCTTCTTCTTCGAGGCGCTGCTCGGCGACATCGCGCAACCGCACCCCTTGCACCGGACCAGCCCGCCTAGGAGCGCGCCAGTCGAGTTCTTCACGCCGGCGCCGCCGCGCTCGCCGGCAAGCTTCAACCTCGCCTGGACACGGCGGAAGAGGTCGTCCTCGACGATCGCCTCGTGCTCGCCGTCGTAGACCGCGCCGTTGTGCGGTACCTTCCCGACATACAGCGGGTTTCGGAGCAGCCGCGAGATGATTATCTTGTCGAACTCCCGGTTGCCCACCGTGCGCCCGGCTGTTGTGGTCCACGACTTGGTGGTCCACCCGCGGCTGTTGCATTCGTCGGCCACGCGGAGGATGCTCCCCGCCTCCAGGTACAACTCGAAGATGCGGCGGACCCGCTCCGCCTCCGTCTTGTTGACCACCAGCCGTCGCCCCGTGAACGGGGCGGGCGCGGGCACGAAGTCGTAGCCCAGGATGGGCTTGCCATGCTGGTACTTGCCCTTGCGGCGGGCCGAGGCGATCTTGTCGCGCGTGCGCTCGGAGATGATCTCCCGCTCGAACTGCGCGAACGACAACAGGATGTTCAGCGTCAGCCGCCCCATCGAGTGCGTGGTGTTGAACTGCTGGGTGACAGACACGAACGACACGCCCTTGCGGTCGAAGAGCGCCATCAGCCGGGCGAAGTCCATCAGCGACCGGCTGAGGCGGTCAACCTTGTAGACGATCACACAGTCGATCTTCCCCGCCTCGATGTCGTCCATCAGACGCTTGAGCGCGGGCCGGTCCATGTTGCCGCCGGTAAAGCCGCCGTCGTCGTAGCGGTCTGGGACGCAGGACCACCCCTCGTTCTTCTGGCTGGCGATGTATGCGACGGCACTCTCGCGCTGTGCGTCGAGCGAGTTGAACTCCTGACTGAGCCCCTCCTCCGTGCTCTTGCGCGTGTAGATCGCGCAGCGGACGCACTCGGCGTTCCGAGCGGTAGCGGGACCGCTGACCGTGACCTCGGCGGCTGCGCGGCGGGGAGCGCCGGCAAGCTTGGTGCTCGCTGCGTTCATGCGGACCCCTTCTTGGTCAGGCCAAAGAAGAGGAACCCGTTCCAGTGCGACCCGGTGATCGCCGTCGCCACGGCCGACAGGGAGCGATACGTCTTCCCCTCGTGCTCGAAGCCGTGGGGCAGCACCGTCACCTCGTGCTCAGCGCCCTTGAACGTGCGTCGCAGCACGCTGCCTGGAGCGGGCAGACGATCGACCCCGGCGGAGGCGATTCGCCCGGTGACCGTCACGAGCCGCGCCCCGACCCTGGGTTCGTTGCCTTCCCGTTCCCCCGGCGGCCTGACCCGCACGTCGACGTCCCGGGCCAACTCGGCCGCCCGACGGCGGGCCCGTTCGGAGAGGTCCCCCTCCGCCAGCGCCTGGATTCGCCAAGCGACCCGTCGATAGAGCCACTGGCGGTTGCCCGAGGACGTCGGCTCGCCGAAGACCTCCGCATACCGCGCACGCAGCCGCGAGACGGGCATGTCGCGGAGATCGTCGATCTGTTGCTGGATGGTGCTGGTTGCCGTCGCGCTCATCGTCCCTCGGGCTCCTCCGGGCAGCATCGTCCCGGGTTCTCCGGTTCGGGGCGGTGCCGTTCACCCGTAGGCACACTGAGGGCGGCATGCTGCGCGAGTTCAAGTCCCGCCCGGGAGGAATCGGCATGCTCGACGCTCCCGCCCAAGTCGTGGGCGCTTGCGTCGATCAGCCGGGCCGCCCCCGCTGCAAGGAGCTCGACGGCGCGGGCAGGAAGGCACAGCGAGCCCACCGGCGTCGGGTTGTTTCGGGGTTCGTGGCGTGGCATTCGGCGAGGGACTCAGCCCTCGCCCATACCTCTCTGATCGCCGGCGGGATTCGTCGCGCAGCGGCCGTCCCGGTGCGTCAAGATCGCGAGGATGCCGGAGCCCAGAGATTCGGTTCCAAGCGGCTCGGCGTTGGGGCTGATCGGACTCCACCAACAGACAGCAACTGCTACACTCGGCACATGGTTCGAAACCCCCGACCACCCGGTCGCGTCCCGCCTACGCCGGAGGTCATGACCATCTCGGACCTCGCGGAGTATCTCCAGGTGTCTAAGTCCTCCCTCTACAAGCTGGTGCAAAGCGGGCGAGTGCCCGGTCAGAAGATCGGGAAGCACTGGCGCTTTCACAAAGGGATCATCGACGGGTGGTTCAAGGAGAACCGGGGGACCGTCAAGTGAGCCAGCCAACAGCCCACCCCAGGATGTTCCCATGAACACCTTCAGCGACAAGGTGTCGTTCATCTGGAGCGTCGCCGACCTGCTTCGCGGCCCCTACAAGCCCAACCAGTACGGTAAGGTGATTCTCCCGCTCACGGTTCTGCGTCGGCTCGACTGCGTCCTTGAACCCACGCGTGAGAAGGTGCGGACGAAGGCGGAGGAGCTGAAGCGCCGTGGCACGCCGATCAACAACCTGGAACCGGTGCTCAACCGCGCGGCCATGCCGCCGGATTGGCCCAAGGACCGCCCGTTCCCCCTGCACAACACGAGCAAGTTCGACTTCCGCTCGCTTGCCGGCGACCCGAACAACATCGCCAAGAACCTGACGCACTACATCAAGTCGTTCTCGTCGACGGCGCGCGAGATCATCGAGTACTTCGGCTTCGCCGAGCACATCGAGAAGCTTGACAAAGCCAACCGGCTGTACCTGGTCGTCTCCAAGTTCTCCAGCATCGACCTGCACCCGGCGACAGTCTCGAACGTCGAGATGGGTTACATCTTCGAGGAGTTGATCCGAAAGTTCAGCGAAGCCGCGAACGAGACCGCGGGCGACCACTTCACGCCTCGCGAGGTCATCCGCCTGATCGTGAACCTGCTCTTCACGCCCGACGGGGAGGTCCTCACCCGAAAGGGCATCGTCAAGACACTCTTCGATCCCGCCTGCGGCACGGGCGGCATGCTGTCGGTCGCCGAGGAATACCTCTCGGAGCTCAACCCCGATGCGCGTCTCGAGGTGTTCGGCCAGGACTACAACCCCGAGTCCTACGCGATCTGCGGGTCGGACATGCTCATCAAGGGCCAGAACATCGACCACATCAAGTTCGGCGACTCGTTCACCGACGACGGGTTCCCGGGCGAGCGCTACGACTACATGCTGGCCAATCCGCCCTTCGGAGTCGAGTGGAAGCCCGAAGAGGACGAGATCCGCAAGGAGCACGAGACGCTGAAGATGGCGGGTCGCTTCGGCGCCGGTCTCCCCCGCATCAACGACGGCTCGCTGCTCTTTCTCCAGCACATGATTTCGAAGATGAAGCCCGCGGACCGCGCGCGGGACAACGGCGGCACTCGCATCGGCGTCGTCTTCAATGGCTCTCCGCTGTTCACCGGCGACGCAGGCTCGGGGGAGAGCGAGATCCGCCGTTGGATCATCGAGAACGACTGGCTGGAGACCATCGTCGCGCTCCCCGATGAGCTCTTCTACAACACGGGCATCTTCACCTATGTCTGGATCGTCTCCAACCGTAAGGAGCCGCGCCGCCGCGGCAAGGTCCAGCTCATCAACGCTGTCTCCTTCGCGCAGAAGATGCGAAAGTCGCTGGGAAACAAGCGGAAGGAGATCGGCGACGGCAAAGACGGCAAGCCGGACCAGGTGGGAGCGATCACCCGCCTGTACGGCGAGTTCACGGAGGGCCCGCACTCGAAGATCTTCGACAACGAGGACTTCGGATATCGCCAAATCACGGTCGAACGCCCGCTTCGCCTTCGGTTCGCGGTGACGCCCGAGGGGATCGCGGCGCTCCGCGACTCTGGCCCGTTCAAGAAGCTGGCGGAGGATGCAGACACCAAGCCGAAGAAGCGCGGCAGGAAGGCCAAGGCTGGGTCAGCCGCGGCGAACGAGCCTTCCTCTCCCGCCCCCTACGCCGCCGCGAATCCCGCTGGCGACGCGATCGTGGGCGTCCTCGAGGGCCTGCCCGGGCAGGTTTGGATGGATCGGGCAGACTTCCTGGCGGACCTAGAGGCCGCGTTCGAGGCGTCGGACGCGACGCTCTCCGCGCCGATCCGCAAGGCGATCGTTGCGGCGTTCGGCGTGCGCGATGAGAACGCGGCGATCTGCCTGGACAAAGACGGCAACCCCGAGCCCGATCCGGAACTTCGCGACTACGAGAACGTCCCCCTCAAGGAGGACATCCTCGTGTACTTCGATCGCGAGGTGAAGCCGCACGTCCCCGACGCCTGGATCAGCACCGACGAGAAGCATCGCGACAAGAAAGACGGCAAGGTGGGGATCGTCGGGTACGAGATCCCACTGACACGGCACTTCTACGTCTACCAACCGCCGCGCGAGCTGGCGGCTATCGCGGCGGACATCACCGGGCTTGAGAAGGACATCGTGCGGATGCTCGCGGAGGTGACCCGATGAGCACCGTCCTCGACGCCGCCCGCCGCGTGCTGCAGAAGGCCAACGAGGCCCTGCACTATAAGGAGTTGACCAAGCGCATCGTGGATGAGGGGCTCTGGAAGCCCGAGGGCAAGACGCCCGCCGCGACAGTGAATGCACGGCTGGCGGTGGCGATCAAGGAGGATCCCAACTCCCCATTCATCCGCACCGGCCCCGGAAAGTTCGCGCTGCGCAACGGTGTAGCGCCGCTGCCGGAGACGGCGGCGGGCGCGACGGGCGAGTCGATGTCGTTCACGGAGGCCGCCGAGTTCGTCCTGAAGAAGCATGGCAAGCCCATGCACTACTCGGACATCACGACGGAGGCTCTCAAACTCGGGCTGATCCAGACGGCAGGCCGGACCCCTGAGGCGACGATGTACGCCCAGATCATCCAGGAGACCCAGCGCCGGGAGAAGCGCGGGGAGTCCCAGCGGTTTGACCGCAAGGGCGGCGGGGTCGTCGGCTTGGTTGCGTGGAACCCCGTCGGCGTCGAGGGGCAGATCGCCAAGCACAACGAGACCGTTCGCAAAGCGCTCCACCAGCAGCTGCACGGCCTCGACCCGGCGGCATTCGAGGCGCTGGTCGGACGCCTGCTGACCGCGCTGGGATTCGAGGGCGTCACCGTCACCCGCTTGCACGGAGACGGCGGTGTTGATGTGCGAGGCACGCTGATCGTGGGCGACGTGATCCGCACACGCATGGCTGTGCAGGCCAAGAGGTGGAAGCGCGGCAACAACATCCAGGCACCCACCGTTCAGACGGTGCGCGGTAGCCTCGGGGCCCATGAGCAAGGTCTGATCATCACCACGAGCGATTTCTCGCCGGGGGCAAGGACGGAAGCGATGCGGGCGGACGCGACGCCCGTCGGTCTGCTGAATGGCGAGCAACTGGTCTCGCTCTTGATCGAGCATCAGATCCTGGTGCGTCGTGAGCCGCACGAGATGTTGCAGTTGGGCGACCCGCCCAAGGAGGCGGTCAGCCCATGATCGGGAAGCGGTTTGAAGATATCGGCGCCGATGATGTTGCTGCGTTGATCACCAACGCCGTCAGGGAGAGCCGCACCATCGAGTACAAGAAGGTGCTGCCCGGCGGCTCTGACGCGGAGAAGAAGGAGTTCTTGTCCGATGTCTCGTCGTTTGCCAACAGCGTCGGTGGCGACATCCTGTACGGCGTGGAAGCTCAGGACGGGGTTCCCGTCAAGGTCGTCGGGCTGGAGGGCTTCGATGCTGACAAAGAAACTCTGCGGCTGGAGAGCAGTCTTCGGGATGGCGTTGATCCACGAATTCCCGGCTTGCGCACAAAGCCGATCGCGTTCCAAGGATCGGGGCCTGTCTTCCTGATCAGGGTCATGAAGAGCTGGGCTGGCCCTCACATGGTCACGTTCAAGGACTCGTCCCGGTTCTTCGCCCGCAGCAGCGCGGGCAAGTTCCAAATGGATGTCGGGGAGCTTCGATCGGCGTTCGCCCTCACGGCTGACCTCCCGACTCGAATCCGGTCGTGGAGAGATGATCGTCTGGCGAAGATCGTCGTGGGAGACACGCCGATCCCCATCGCCGACACGGCCAAGATGGTCCTCCATCTCGTCCCTTTGGATGCACTGAACAATCCAGATCGCATCCCCGCGCGAGCACTGGGCAACAAGCCCGTCGAGTTCGCACCCATGTGGGCCGGCGCTTGGGATCATCGAATCAACCTGGACGGATACGTCACCCACGGCGGTCGGCCATACGCCGACAAGGGAGGTGTCGAACACTCGTACTGCCAGGTGTTCCGTTCGGGCCAGGTGGAGGCCGTGTCCGCTGATCTGGTGCGCGAGGTCAACGGGCGGAAGATCATCGCCAGCCTCTCCTACGAGAAGACGCTTCTGGAGTCCACTGCGCGGTACATGAAGTCGCTGGAGGCGGTCGGGGTGCATCCACCCTTGCTCATCATGGTGGCGTTCATCGCCGCCCGCGGTGCGACCATGGGTGTGGACATTCGCTATGGCGGTGACCTGCACCTGATCGATCGAGACGTGCTCGTTCTCCCGGACGTGCTCATTGCGGAATCTCCCAAGGACCTCCCGCGCGCGATGCGACCGATCTTCGACGCGGCGTGGAACGCCTGCGGAGCCCCTCAATCGGCCAACTACGACAAGAACGGCCGATGGGCGGCGGAAAAGCTCCAGGGCGTCCCGATGGAGGGCTCGCCATGAGCGACTCCGTGGCACGCGAAAGCCCCTTCGCGGTCGGCGACCCTTCCGGCGGCGTGGCATCCTGCCCGTCAGTTTCGATCGGGAAGTACGTGACGTACCGCCCGAGCGGGCTCGCCTGGCTTGGGGTCATCCCGAGCCACTGGCGCACCAAGCCACTCAGATTCGCATGCCGCCTGAACTCGACCAAGGGAGAGGTCTCGAGCCTGCCCGAGGACACCGATGTGTCGTTCGTCCCGATGGAGGCTGTCCACGAGTATGGCGGGATGAGCCTCGATCAAACACGCATGATTGGCGACGTACTTCAGGGCTACACCTACTTCCGCGACGGCGACATCGTCGCGGCGAAGATCACGCCGTGCTTCGAGAACGGCAAGGGCAGCATCGCCGAAGGTCTGACCAACGGTCTCGGATTCGGGACCACGGAACTACACACGCTGCGTCCCGGACGCGAGTTCGACACGCGATTCCTCTTCTACCTGACGTTGAGTCACGAGTTCCGCCACCAGGGCGCAGGCCATATGTACGGCGCGGGCGGCCAGAAGCGCGTGCCCGAGTCGTTCCTTCGGGACTTCGTGGCGCCCCTTCCCCCTGTCCCCGAGCAGGAGGCGATCGCGGCGTGGCTGGACGAGCGAACGCGGCGGGTTGATGAGCTGGTCGCGGCCAAGCGGCGGCTGATCGACCTGCTCGCCGAACAACGCACCGCCCTCATCACCCACGCCGTCACCAAGGGCCTCAACCCCGACGCCCCCATGAAGCCCGCTGGCATCGCCCCCCCACGCTGGCTGGGCGACGTGCCGAGGCATTGGGAGGTGAAGCAATTGAAGTTCGCGGCCACATTCCAGCGCGGACATGATCTCCCTCTAGATGATCGCATCGTCGGCGATGTGCCCATCGTCACCTCGGCCGGCCCATCCGCTTGGCACAACCAACCCGCGGCCCACGGTCCAGCCATCGTCACCGGGCGGTACGGCACGGTCGGCGAGTTCTTCCTGATCGAAGGCCCATACTGGCCGCTCAACACGACCCTGTACACGATCAACCTTCGCGGGAATGAGCCGCGGTACCTGTGGTACATGCTTCAAGCCTTGAAGGGCGTCTTCCTGATGGAGGCCGGGAAGTCCGCCGTCCCCGGCGTCGATCGCAATGATCTTCATCCCATCCCGGTTGTCGTTCCCCCGCTCGACGAGCAGCAAGCCATCGTTGCCCACCTCGACGCGGCGTGCACCAAACTCGATTCCCTCATCGCCGCTGCCGCGGCCGCCATCACACGCCTGACCGAGTACCGCCAAGCGCTGATCTCAGCCGCTGTGACAGGGAAGATCAACGTCTGCGGCGCGGCGAGCACCGTGCAACCGGACGCCGCATCCGCAAGCGACCCTGTAATTGCCGGTCGAATCAACGGCAAGGCCGGTGGCACTGGCCGGACCGCGAACAAGTACTTCCAACGCAGCGTGCTCGCCGCGGAGATCATCGCCCGCATTGGGAATGACCGCACGTTCGGGCGGGTGAAGTTGCAGAAGGCCCTGATCCTCGCCGAGGGGCACCTCCAGTTGGCGGAGATCGAGAGCCAGCCGATGCGGGCCGCGGCCGGGCCGTTCGACAACGCGATGATGCGGTCGATCCAGTCGCAGCTGCAGAAGTCGCAGTGGTACGAGTATCGCAAGGACGGCGATCCGCTGAAGTTCTTGCCGCTGGCCAAGGCGGGCGGGCACAAGCAGTATTTCGATCGGTACTGGGGGGCGAAGGAGGCCGCGTTCGCAGCGTTGATGGACCTGTTGGCGAAGCTGGACACGCAGCGCTCGGAGATCGTGGCGACGCTGTATTCGGCGTGGAACGACTTCCTGATCGACCAGAAGCCGGTGACGGATGATGCACTTGTCGCCGAGGTGCTGACCAACTGGGACCCGGCGAAGACCGCGATTCCCGAGGATAAGTGGCGCAAGGCGATCGGGTGGATGCGTGGCAAGGGGCTGGTCCCTACGGGGTACGGGGCGCACACGCGTATCGCTCAGCACGATCGGAGCAAGGAGTAGAGCATGAACCTCGCCGCCAAGTTTGATGTCATTTACGGCAGCACGGGGCTCCCCCAGGCGCTGCTGGCGACGATCGTTCGAAGCCTGGAGCAGGCGGGCATTGAGGGTACGTTCTACATCGGCTACCCGGTGATGGCCTCGGCGGACTCGAACACCACGATCGATGCGCTGCTCGTCACCCCAAAGCCCGGCTTGGTGGCGTTTCACTTCGCGCAGAAGGGTGAGGACCACAAGGCAGTACAGGACAAGCTGTATTACGTCCTCGAATCGAACCTTGGCAGGCATGAGTCGCTGCGTCGCGGGCGGGCACTGGGCGTCACGGTCAACGTGCTGTCGGTTTTCCCTGAAGGAGAGGTTCCTGCGCCGGCAGATGCCGCGTATCCCGCGGCGTCGCCCTCCACGCTCGTAGCGGCGCTCGGCGGCATGAAGCCGATCGACGACCCCGCCCTCTATCGGAGCGTGTCGGCCGCGATCCAGCGCGTCACAACCATCAAGCCCGTCAAGAAACGGCAGAACATCGTGAAGACCGGCTCGAAGGGGGCGATCCTGCGGTCGATCGAGAAAGAGATCGCCAACCTTGACCGATGGCAAAAGTCGGCCGCGATCGAAACACCGGAAGGGCTCCAGCGGATTCGCGGCCTTGCGGGCTCGGGCAAGACGGTGGTGCTGGCCTTGAAGGCGGCATATCTGCACACTCAGCACCCCGATTGGCAGATTGCGGTCACGTTCCACACGAGGTCCCTGTATCAGCAGTTCAAGGACCTGATCGAGCGGTTCACGCTCGAGCATCTGGGGGATAAGCCGGACTGGGAGAAGTTGCGCATCGTCCACTCGTGGGGCTCATCTGCCACGGACGGCATGTATTCGCTCGCGTGCGCCGCGGCGAACATGATCCCGACCAACTACCTCAGCGCGAAGTCTCGCTTCGGAGTCATGCGGGCGTTCGAGGGCGTGTGCGACGAACTTGCCGCTGCGATGAAGGGTCGCGAGTTTGACTTGTTCGACGCCGTTCTGATCGATGAGGCCCAGGATCTCCCACGATCATTCTTCCGGATCGTCGATGCGGTCACCAGAGCGCCGAAAAGGATCGTCTGGGCATACGACGAACTCCAGAACTTGTCAGATGCGGGCATGGCATCGACGGCCGAACTGTTCGATCGAGACATTCAGCTCACGAACACGGCGGGTGCACCTCAGCAGGACATCATTTTGCCAGTGTGCTACCGCAATACGCCGTGGGCACTCACGCTGGCCCACGCGTTGGGGTTTGGGCTCTCGCGCGATCGCGGCATGGTGCAGCACTTCGATGAGCCCAGCCTCTGGGTGGACATCGGCTACATGGTTGAGAAGGGGCCGCTGGACTACGGGCAGGATGTCGTCCTTGCACGCGGACCGCGATCCTACCCGCTGTTCTTTGAGAAGCTGCTGACGCCCGCCGACGCCGTGCACTCGCAGGCGTTCAACACGAAGGATGAGCAGTATGCCTGGATCGCGGAGCAGGTTGCCAGGAACTTGAAGGAGGACGAACTCGATGCCGACGACATCCTGATCGTGCTGCCGGAGCCAATAACGCAGCGCGATGAGTACTACTCGCTCCGTCGCCACCTGGATAGCCGCGGGATCCCCTCGTCCCTGGCCGGCGTTACCAACGACCGAGATCAGTTCTCACAATCGGGCATCGTCACCGTGTCGGGAATCTACCGCGCCAAGGGTAATGAAGCGCCGATGGTCTACATCGCCAACTCCGACTTCTGCGTCGTCGGCCATGAGTTGATCCGTCTACGGAACATCCTGTTTACTGCGATTACCCGGTCTCGCGCATGGGTGCGTCTCTGCGGCACTGGCCTCAGCATGACCACCCTACAGAAGGAGATCGATGCGGTCGTGAACTCGGGCTACAAGCTGGTGTTTCGCGTCCCGACGCAGGAGCAACTGGCGGCGATGCGCAGGATCAATCGAGATCGCACCGCCGAAGAGAAGAGCCAGATCCGCAAGGCAGAGAAGAGCCTGGAGGAGGTCCTCGATCTCGTGAAGCGTGGCGTCATCTCTCCGGATGCAATGCCTCAGCTCAAGGAGATTCTGAAGGCCATGCAGGACAAGGGTGGCAAGGCGTGAACGCTCGACAGGTCGCCACGATGATCGCGAGCACCTGCCAGGATCTGCGGAGCCTGGGGCTGGTGACATTCGACAATGTTCCCTGCGAGCGGCGGGAGGGTGCGTTCCAGCGCGTGGCTTGGCCAGCCGCCGGCACGACGTCGGCGAGATCGCTCACGTTTGGGTCGCTTGAGCAGTACCTGTCCCTGATACGCGAGGGGGCGTTCACGTGCTTGCTGAAGGACTACTCAGTTATACAGGCAAGCTACGACTGCGACGGCAGTAGCGTGGTCGCGCACAGTCTGCTTTACTGGCCAGCGCCGGTTGTCACCCTTGAGCCCGTGGAAGACCTCACGGACCTCTGCGCAGCCGTCGAACTCTGCATGGACTCGCCGGTCAAGGCGGCACCGCTCTGTGAATTATGCCTGCGGTCACCAATGCGTTTTGATTTCGATCCAGATCGCGCCAGTGAGGATCATCCGGAAGTGCATCTGCACACCCAGTTTGATGACACGCGCATCCACGTTGACCATCCGATGTCATTCACGACGTTTGTGAAGATGGTGTTCAAGACCTTTTACAGGGAGATCTGGGACTCGTGTCCCGATCTTGCTCGGCTGCATGAGCAGCGAGTTCCACTGGTGCGGGACGAATTTGGCCCGGCTGCCAACTCCTTGTGTCTCTCGTGGTCGGCCGCACGCGATGAGTGAGGTAGACCCATACCAGCGATGAGGACCTGATGGAGGCGTTGCATGCACGCTGATTACAAGGAAAGGGCCTTCGAGGCCGCCATCGAGGATCACCTCCTCGCCACTGGCTACGCCAAGGGTGACAACCGCGACTTCGATGTCGCCGCGGCACCCAATGGGTACGACCGGGCGCGGGCCCTGTTCCCGGGCGTGTTCGTCGCGTTCGTAAAGGCCACCCAGCCGCAGGCGTGGTCGGCGCTGGAGAAGCTGCACGCGGGCAGTACGGGCGACGTGCTTGTCGACGCACTCTGCAAAGCAATCGCTGGCAGCGATCGCGGGTCGCTGGAGATCATCCGACACGGCTTCAAGTGCTACGGGCGTCAGATCGATGTGGCGTTCTTCAAGCCATCGAGCGGCCTGAATCCAGAAACGCAACGGCTCTACGGGATGAACGTTCTCACCGTGACTCGGCAGGTGTACTACTCGGGGACCTGCGAGAAGAGCATCGACGTGGTGCTCGCGCTCAACGGCGTGCCCATCATCACCGCCGAACTCAAGAACCCGATGAGCGGGCAGACGGCCGAGCACGCCAAGACGCAGTATCGGCTGGATCGGGATGAGCGAGAGCTGCTGTTCGCGTTCAAGCAACGGGCGCTGGTGCACTTTGCCGTCGACCCGGACGTGGTGTGGATGACGACGCGGCTGCGGGGAAAGGAGACCTTCTTCCTGCCATTCAACAAGGGCAACGGCACGGGCGCAGGGAACCCCGAAAACCCCGCCGGTCACCGCACGTCCTACCTGTGGGAACAAACCTGGCAAAAGGACTCGCTGCTCGACATCATCTCACGCTTCCTGCACCTTCAGGTGGAGGAGAAGCGGTTCACGTCCGGAACGGCAGGGCGGAAGGTGCGGAAAGAGACGATGATCTTCCCGCGCTACCACCAGCTGGATGTCGTGCGACGCATGGAGGCCGACGCCAGGGCGCTCGGCGCGGGCCACAACTATCTTGTCCAGCACTCCGCCGGCAGCGGGAAGAGCAACTCAATCGGGTGGCTGGCTCACCGCCTGGCCAGCCTTCACGATGACAACGACCGCCGCGTGTTCGATTCCGTAATCGTCGTCACCGATCGCGTCGTTCTGGACCAGCAGCTCCAGGACACGATCTACCAGTTCGAGCACAAACATGGCGTCGTTCAGAAGATCGACGAGAACTCCACACAGTTGGCGGAAGCGATCAAGACTGGCGTGCCGATCATCATCACGACACTCCAGAAGTTCCCGTTTGTGACCGAGAAGGTCGCGGGGCTGCCGGATCGCCGATACGCCGTAATCGTGGATGAGGCCCATAGCAGCCAGTCGGGGGAGACCGCGACCGAACTGAAGGGCGTCCTCGCGGCTGATCACATCAGGCAGGAGGCCAGAAAGCAGGCCGAGGCGCAGGGCATCAAGGAGGGCGAGGAGGGAGCCGATGCCGAGGAAGAGATCCTCCGCACGATGCTGAAGCGGGGTCGCCAGCCGAACATCTCGTTCTTCGCGTTCACGGCGACGCCGAAGTACAAGACACTGGAGGTGTTCGGACGGGTTGGCACGGACGGTCGCCCGGCGCCATTCCATCTATACAGCATGCGCCAGGCCATCGAAGAGGGCTTCATCCTCGACGTGCTGCGCAACTACACGACATACAAGACGTACTTCGGGCTGATCAAGTCGATCGAGGACGACCCGAACGTCTCGAAGCGCAAGGCCGCAAAGGCGTTGGCGCGCTTCATGACGCTGCACCCTCACAACTTGGAGCAGAAGACGGAGATCATGGTAGAGCATTTCCGCGCATCCACCCGCCACAAGATCGGCGGCAAGGCGAAGGCGATGGTGGTGACGGCGAGCCGGATGCACGCCGTCCGCTATAAGCAGGCGTTCGACAAGTACATCAAAGACAACGGGTACACCGACGTGAAGACGCTGGTCGCGTTCTCCGGCACCGTTGTCGACGATCTCGACCCGAACAAGCACTACACCGAGGGCGGGATGAACGCGGGGATCGACGGCAAGGAGCTGCCCGAGAAGTTCGCCACCGAGGAGTTCCAGATCCTGCTCGTCGCGGAGAAGTACCAGACGGGCTTCGACCAACCGCTCCTTCACACCATGTACGTGGACAAGCGGCTAGCGGGCATTCAGGCGGTACAGACGCTCTCGCGACTGAACCGCACGCACGCCGGCAAGGACGACACGTTCGTCCTCGACTTCTACAACGAACGCGCAGAGATCCTTGAAGCCTTCGAGCCCTACTACGAACAGCCCGTCATAGGCGAGCGAGCGGATCCTCAACAGCTCTACACGTTGCAAGCACGGCTCGCGGAGTTCGGTGTGTACCGTGCCGACGAGGTCGAGCAGTTCTGTGCTGTGTTCTTCCGCGGCAAGGCCAACCAGTCGCCGGCCGATCACGCGAGAATGAACGCGATCATCGATCCGGCGGTCGAGCGATTCAAGACGCTGCGCGACGACGTCCGTGCCACAATGCCCGAGAAGGAGTGGGCGCAAGCCAAGGACGAAGCACAGGAGGAGTTTCGGGGTCTGCTGTTTGCATTCCGTGGCCTGTACGCGTTTCTCTCACAGGTCATCCCGTTCGGTGACAGCGACCTGGAGAAGCTCTACACCTTCACACGATTCCTGGCGGCGAAGCTGCCGCGCCGAGCCCTCGGCCCCCAGTACAACTTCGACGATGAGGTCGCGCTCAAGTACTACCGATTGCAGAAGATCAGCGAAGGGTCGATCGTGCTCGAGCCGGGCGCTGGTGGCGAGTTGAAGGGGCCGACCGCGGTCGGCACGGGCATGGTCGGGGACGAGGAGGTCGAGCTCTCAGAGTTGATCGACATCCTGAATGAGCGGTTCGGTACCGACTTCAAGCCCGCCGACCAGCTCTTTCTGGATTCGGTGCGCGAGGACGCCGTCGCCAACGAAGCCCTTAGACAGGCGGCATCCGCCAACTCGATCGAGAACTTCAAGTATGTCTTCTCGAAGGCCCTCGAGGGGCTGTTCATCGATCGGATGGAGCAGAACGAAGAGATCTTCGCGCGGTTCATGAACGAGCCGAACTTCCAGAGGTTGGTCGAGGAGCACCTGCGTCGCCAGGTGTATGACCAGATTCGGGCGGAGCAGGCTCCCCCCGCTTGAGCCGGAGATTCCCAGAAGGCTCGGTGGCTACCCGAACCCGATGGCGAAAGGGCCTTTGCTGGGTCGTCGCGTTAACCAGAACGCGGGCTCTCAGATCGGCACCGAGAGTCTCGGCCCAGTCCCGGCGTGTTCCGGTGTGTTTGGGATGGTCTTGTTGGTCGTCGCGCCGAACCAGAGAAGCATGTCACCAAGGCCGTTCTGCGCCGTCCCCGCAGATTTCTGCGTGACTTCGCGAGGCACGGCGGGTTGGTCAACGGCCTTGCCCCGTAAACGAACAGGGCCGCGGCAGATCGCCGCGGCCCTTGAAGCTCCCCGTGCACAACTCTCCTCGAACTCGCGACGGAGAGCGCGGCGCGAGCGCGAGGCAGCATCGCGCGTAAATGTCTGTTTTCAAGGGGTTTGCGAGCGATACGTTCGTCGCGTCGTCGAGAAGTG
>CAADHA010000002.1 GCA_900696685.1 uncultured Planctomycetota bacterium | reverse complement strand
GCGATGGTGGCGTCGACCAGCTTCGTCCGGTTGAGCACGGTCTTGGCGTTGATCCCCGGCGGGAGCGATCGCTGCACCTCCGCCATCTTCGCGTCGACGCTGGCGGCAACGGTGCGGCTGTTCGCGCCGAGCAGCATGATCGTTGTGGCGACGACCACTTCCTCGCCGTTCTCGCTGGCCGAGCCCGTGCGGAGTTCGCGGCCGATTCCGATCCCCCCGCCTCCGTCTTGCACGATGTCTTTGACGCGGATGGGCACGCCCCCGCGCGACGCCACGACGATCTCGGCGATCTGCTCGGGCTTCTCGATCCGGCCCGTAGCCCGCACCAGGTAACTCTCGCCTTTATGCTCGACGTACCCAGCGCCAGTAGAGATGTTGTTCTTCTCGATGGCGTCGATGACCTCGGCGAACGACAGGCCGTAGGAGACGAGCTTCATCGGATCGGGCTGGATGTGGTACTGCTTGACGTACCCGCCGATCGCCTCTACACCCGCGACATCCTTCACGCCCTTGAGCTGCGGCCGGATAATCCAGTCCTGAACTTCACGGAGATAGGACGCCAGTTCCAGATCGCTTGTGAGTGTGCGTCCTTCGGGTGTCAGGTACACGCCCTCACGCTGCCAGCCGGGCTTGCCCGGCGCAAAGGCGGCTCCCGTGCCGTGCGGCTTCACATACTCGACGGTGTACATGTAGATCTCGCCCAGCCCCGTGGCAATCGGTCCCATGACCGGTTCGACTCCCGGCGGGAGCGATTCCTTGGCTTCGCCGAGGCGTTCGCTGACTTGCTGTCGGGCAAAGTAGATGTTGACATCGTCCTCGAAGACGGCGGTGATCTGCGCGAAGCCGTTCCGCGAGAGTGAACGCGTCGATTGAAGGCCGGGAATGCCGGCCAGTGCGTTCTCGATGGTGAACGTCACCTGTTTCTCGACCTCGATGGGCGAGAGGCTGGGCGCGACGGCGTTGATCTGCACCTGGTTGTTGGTGATGTCGGGCACCGCGTCGATCGGAAGCCGCTTGAGCGAGTACACGCCCAACGCCCCGACCATCACGGTCAGCAGCAGCACAAGCCAGCGGTTCTTGATGGAGAAATGAAGGATGGATTCAAGCATGGCAGGGGTTCCTTAATGAGATGCGGTTGAATGGATCAGTGCTCATGGGCCGCGCTGCCCTTGCCCAGTTCGGCTTTCAGAATGAACGTTCCAGCAACCACAAACTCCTCGCCCTCGACCAAGCCCCCGAGAATGGGCACGAGCCCGCCGACGGAGGGGCCGACCGTGACCGCCCGCTTGGCAAACGTGTTGGGCTCGCCTTTCACAGGGACGAAGACCGCCGGGCCGCCCTCGACCGTCTGCACGGCCTCATCAGGGACTGCCACCATCGGCGCAGCCTCCGGATTGGCAGGGTCGGTTGCGACGATCTCGACTTGCGCGAACATGCCCGGCTTCAGGGTCAATGCGGCGGCAGGCACCTCGATGCGCACTTGAGCGGTCCGCGTCGCGGCGTCGACCAGCGGGGCCACGAACGCGACCTGCCCTTCGAAGCGCCGGGCACCGGTCGTTCCGACCGCCACCCGCGACTTGGCCCCGACGGCGATCTCATGAAGCCGGGCCTCGGGGACATCGGCCAGGACCCAGAGCGTGCTGGTATCCGCCAGCACCAGGAGCGCCTCGCGATCGGGGCTGACCAGTTCGCCCAACGTAACCTCACGCTGCACCACCTGACCGTCGATCGGCGCATGCACCGTGTATCTCGGCGATATCTCACCGGTCTTGGCGAGCTCTTCCACCGATGCCTGAGACATGCCGAGCAGGTGCAGGCGATTCTCCGAGCCGACAACAGCGGCTTCCGCCGCACGCTGCGAAGCCACCGCGGCCTTGTACTCCGCCTCGCGCTTTTGCACTTCGGTAAGTGAAATGCCCTGGGACTGTTCGAGTAGTGCCTTTGCACGCTCCCATGCAACTCTGGCGAGGTCCACGGCGGGTGATGCGGACTGAGCGGCGATTCGCTTCTGGAAGAAGTCGTTCTGCGCCTCGCCGAGCTCCGGGCTTTCGACCACGAGCAGGGCATCTCCACGCTTGACAGTGTCGCCCAAGCGGACCTTGAGCTCGACCGCACGGCCGCGCAGCGGGGAGCCAACGTGCGCCATCGCTTCAGTGTTGAAGCCAACGCGGGCTGGCGCGACGAAGGTCGGCTTGAGCGCCCAGAGCTGCGCTGGCTGCACCTTTACCCCGTAGCGCTCGATGGCTTCGGCGGTGAGCTTGACCTCGTCCGCGTGACCTTCAGCGCCACCACTCTCAGAACCGTGGCCGTGACCCGCGTGCTCGTCGGCCTTTGCCGGTGGTTTGGAGCCGTGGTCGTGCCCATCACCCTCGGTGTGCTTCTTGCACCCGGCGAGCAGGGTCAAAGTCATGACTGCGGCGGCAATCGCCGGGAGATGGAGTCGAGTCAGAAGTGGACGAATCGTTCGAACGTTGTTCATGTTTGATCTCATGGCTGGAGTGCTGTTCTGGGGTATGCGGCGGGCGGTATTAGCGGTTCGACACCGTGGGCAGGGCTGAGAGTGGCGAAGCACTCGTGCGTCCAGCCGCCGCGTCGGATTGGGTTGGGATGGCTGCGGTGGGAGCGGCCATCAGCGGCGACGCAACGCCAGGTCCGCCGACTGCTCGCTGCAGACGAACGAACGCAGTTACGGCCTGCCGCTCGACTTCGATGGCTTTGGCCTGGGTAAGCCGAAGGTCCTGTTCGGCTAGGAACAGGGCGGTGACGTCGCTCTGTCCCGCTCGGTACGCATCCTCGGCGAGGGTCCGGCGCTGCTGCTGGAGCGGAATCAACTCGTCGCGGATGCGTGCGAGGTTGGCGTTACTCGCGGTCATCGTCTGGTAGGCGACGCGAACGTCCTCCACGACCTTTCGACGCGTCAGCGTCAGTTCGTGCCTCGCTTCCAACTGCTCGGCGGTGACTCGTGCTCTCTTGGCCTGGCCCATATCGAAGATGGGGAGCGGTGTGGATACCGACGGTCCCGCGAACCACTTGTCGTCGCGTTGAGCATCGACGCTGACGCTCGCGCCCTCCCACGGAAGTAGACGGGCAATCGCTTCATCATCACCGAGCGCACGTAGCTTCCACGTGACTGCCTGAATCTCCGGACGGCGCAACAGCGCCGCGTCAACCCAGCGAGATTCTGGCTGGAGGTCGTTGCCCGGCACGGTCCATGCGTCGAGCGACCACGACGCGGTCGAAGAAGGCTCGCCGATGAGGCGTGCCAGCCGAAGGCGTTCCTCCCGCTCAGAAAGCACCGCCTGGTCGATCTCCACCTGCAGTTCGACCCGCTGAGATTGGAGGGTGACGAGGTCGCTGCGCGTCCCTTCGCCCGCATCGAGCCTGGACTTGGCAACTGCCGCCAATCGCTCGAGGAGCACCATGCGGTCGCGGAGCAAGGGCACGACCTCAGCCGACGCCTGCGCCGTCGCGTACCGCTCTTGTACCTCGCTCGCAACGTCGATCGCCACTGTCACTGCGTCCGCCGCGGCCTGCCGCAGCCGGTTGTCGGCCGCGCTGGAACGTCGAGGAATCTGCAGCGCTTGCACAAAGTCCTGCGCCAACGACGCTTCAATCTGTGGTTTTCCAGGTCCCCAACGGAGTACCACGTTCAGCACGGGATTCGGGAGCAGCCTGGACTGGTCCGCGTCGGCGAGGGCGATGCGGACTCTTGCCATCGCCGCCTGCAGTCCGGGATCGGTGGTGACGGCCCGTCGTAGGGCATCGGCCAACGTGAGCTCGGCTCCCGCCGCGTCAGGTTCGTCGAGAGGGCCGCCGTCGGGTCCCACGGCGATGAAATCGATCTGGGCAGGGAGTCCGGTGGCCTCGCCTGCACTCCGAGCAGCATCAACGTCTGCTCGGGGCGTGGACTGACAACCAGCAAACACCGCGAGAGTGATCACCAGTCCCAAGGGAGTGGCAAAGCGGCAAACGGATGACGATGGGATTCGCAGGGTCTTTGGGTTCATGTGTGGACCTCGGGTTACTGCTGGATGGACCGGGAACGCCCTCGCCCGCAGGCGTCCGCGTCGCGTTTGGAATCGCAGCGATTCCGAGCGTGGCCTGACCGCTTGGGTCACGAGAACTGGATTGGCAAAATTGGTGGCGATGCGGATGAGAGCGTCACGCAGTACCAGATCCGATTGGGCCGGTGCGCAACGACAACACGATCACCATCACGCTTGAAGCGTTGTGAGGCGATCGATCCGAAACACAGCTACACGATGAGGATCACAGACCGCAATCGCGTCAGTGAGTCCGGCGGTCGATCTCGATCCAGCGCAGGCCGAGCGCACCGCACGGGCAATTCGACCGCAACGGACCATTGATCCCACAGGAACGCCACCGCAATCGCAGCGAAGACTGGTTCAAGTGCACTATTTGAGGGGATCAGTTTCGCGGCGGACAACTGCGAGCCAAGCGGTTCGTCTTCGCACGGCGTCGGGGTCGTTGGATCCCCTTCGTGGTCGTCATCGGTCGCATGCACACCGGGCTCTGTGCATGGGGTCAGACACTCGCCTTGGGAAGACTTGATGCAGGCGTACTCAATTCGGGTGTTACCCGAAGCGTCCGTGCACCGAACACCCATCGACGCAAACACCGTCTGCCCGAGGCCGAAGGCCACGAGACACAGGATTGCAATCAGGCGTTGGATCGATGGTTGGGTCATGGACAGCCGTCGGAGTGTATACGGGCAGGACGCCCGAAAGTTCACTGGGTGAATATCGGTCGTTTCTGGACCACGGCTGAATACCCCAAACGCGGTCTGAACCGACAACGAGCTGCATTGCGGATAAATCTGTCGGCATCTGGCGATCAACCCGCCGGACGGCGGGCGGCCGCGAACCACGAGCAGCAGAAACAACGATCCGCGCCCTGCGACCCTTCACCACGCCGACGCGAGTGCGGCGGTTTACGATCATGCCTGC
>CAADHA010000001.1 GCA_900696685.1 uncultured Planctomycetota bacterium | reverse complement strand
TCTTCCTCGCTGCCCTCGATGACGATGTGCTTGATCTTCATGGCGTGTCTCCGTGGCGGGGGTTACTCGGCGTCGTTCAGGAAGGCCTCGACGTGCTCGCGGTCCATCCCGCTCATGAACCCGACCAGGTCGATCAGGTCGCTGCGGACCTTGCCGAGGTCGCCGGTGCGGCCCCAGTTGAGCGGGTCGGCCTTGGCGGCCTCGGCGTGCTTGTCGAGCTCCATCTGCAAGACGTCCATCAGCCGGGCGATGTCGCCGCGGCGAGCGGCGTAGATCTCTGCGGCGGTGGGCTGGTGGGGGACGGGCTTGCGGTTGTGCTTCTTCATGTCTGTACCTCTCTGGTGGGCGGGGGCGTGGTGTCGCATGGAAACAGCGAAGCCCGCGTTACGCGGGCTTCAGGTCGTCGGCAGTTCGGGGTTGCGGGGGCTGGTGGGTGCCTCCTCGCGTGCGGCCTCGCGGGCCGCGTCGCCTCGTCCTTGGCGGTATCCGGTGTGCAGGCCTTCGCGGTACCCGGCCTCGAAGGCGTGGCGGACCAGGTCGCGGATCGACCACACCGGGATCTCGTGGAAGTCGAGGCTGTCGCTCTTTCGGGTCTCGAGTGTCTCCAGCAGCAGTTCGACCTTGGCCCATTCCATCTCGGCGTCGAGTGCCTTCTGCTTGCTGATCCCGTCGAGGCTGGGCTTGGTGGCTTTCTTGGCGTTCTGCGGGGCGTTCATCGTCGTGGTCTCCGTTGCGGGTGCTTGCCCCGCGTTGTGACACATGAAGCCATGACATTCGCCACGAGGCAAGGCAAACCGAAGCGGTTTCGCCGTCATTCCGCGACATGTGGGCAACTGCGTCCGCGATGTGGGCAACTGTGCGCGGGAGGTCCGCGATGACTCCCGAACACGCGCCTAGTCCCGAGCATGCACAGGGAGTGTCCCGGCTGAACCCCGCCGCGCTTGGCGTCGCGGATGCCGCCCGCGTGCTCTCGCGGATCGGGGGCAAGCCCGTCACCGAGGAGATGCTCCGCGCGGACATCGACGCGGGCGCGCCGACGAACGCGAACGGCACCATCAACCTCGTGCATTACGCCGCGTGGCTCGTGAAGGAGATGTCTGTGGGGGGTGCAGGTGGCGATTGACCCGCGCCAACTCAGGCCCGGTGAACTCGCGCGGCTGCTCAACAGCACGCCGCTCGGCGAAGTGATCAGCGAGCGACAGCTCCACCGGCATCGCACGCGCGCGGGGCTCCGCGTCGCGGCGGCTGGCGACGCGGGCAAGGTCGACCTGTTCCGATACGTCGCGTGGCTTGTGACCACGCGGCATGACGCGTTGGCGGAGGCGGCGCGCACGCCCGAGGGGCTCACGGGCTATGAGGCGATGAAGGAGCGGGCACGGCTCCGCAACGCCATGCTGTCGCTCTCAGGCCGCGACATCGGCGACCTGCCTCCCGTCGCTGACCACGCGCGGCGTGCCCGGGCTGCGAAGGACTTCCGGTACTTCTGCGAGACGTACTTCGGGCAGACGTTCCACCTCAAGTGGTCCGACGATCACCTCAAGGTCATCGCCAAGATTGAGCAGGCCGTTCTCGATGGCGGGTTGTTCGCGATGGCGATGCCGCGCGGGTCGGGCAAGACGAGCCTGTGCGAGGTGGCATGCCTGTGGGCGCTGCTGTACGGGCACCGCGAGTTCGTGGTGCTCATTGGCTCAGACGAAGAGCACGCGGCGGGGATGCTCGAGTCGATCAAAGCGGAGCTGGAGAACAGCGAGATCCTCGGAGGCGACTTCCCGGAGGTCTGCCATCCCATCCGGTCTCTCGAGGGCATCCACCAGCGGGCGTCGGGCCAGCTCTACCAAGGCAAGCAGACGCACATCGGCTGGACGGCCCGTGAGATCGTGCTGCCGACCATCCCGGGCTCGGCGGCGTCGGGCGCGATCATCCGCGTGGCGGGGATCACCGGGCGCATCCGCGGCATGAAGCACAAGCGCGTGGACGGCGTGAGTGTGCGTCCGTCGCTGGTGCTGATCGACGACCCTCAGACCGACGAGAGCGCCCGCTCGCCGTCGCAGTGCGCCAACCGCGAGCGGATCCTCGCCGGCGCAATCTTGGGGTTGGCTGGCCCGGGCCGGAAGATCGCGGGGCTCATGACGCTGACGGTCGTCCGGCCCGACGACCTGGCCGACCGCATCCTGGACCGGGACAAGCACCCGCAGTGGCAGGGCGAGCGGACGAAGATGGTCTACTCGTTCCCCACGGCCGACCGGCTATGGGCTGAGTACGCACGCCTGCGAGCCGAGGGACTCAAGGCCGACCGGGGTGGAGCGGAGGCGACTGCGTTCTACAAGGCCCACCGCACGGAGATGGACGACGGCGCGGTGATCTCGTGGCCCGAGCGGTTCAACCACGACGAACTCTCCGCCGTGCAGCACGCGATGAACCTGCGGCTGCAGAACGAGGCGGCGTTCTTCGCCGAGTACCAGAACGAGCCTCTCCCGGAAGTCGAAATCGCCGACGACCTGCTCAGCGCCGACCAGATCGCGGCCAAGGTGAACGGCCACGCCCGCGGGCTGGTCCCGCTGGGTTGCTCGCACCTGACCATGTTCGTCGACGTCCAGGGCAAGGCTCTGTTCTACCTGGTGGCGGCGTGGGAGGACGACTTCACGGGGCACGTCATCGACTACGGCACCGAGCCGGACCAGAAGCAGGCCTATTTCACGCTCCGGGAGATCAAGCGGACACTCGGGGCTGCTTCTCCCCGCGCCGGTGCCGAGGGAGCGATCTACGCAGGGCTCGAGCGGCTCATCGAAGCGACGGTGGCCCGCGAGTGGCGGCGCGACGACGGCGCGATGGTGCGGATCGACCGCTGCCTGATCGACGCCAACTGGGGTTCATCGACGGATGTCGTGTACCAGTTCTGCCGCCAGAGTCCGCATGCCAGCGTGCTCACGCCGAGTCACGGCCGGTACGTTGGCGCGAGCAGCCTCCCGTTCAGCGACTACAAGCGCAAGCGTGGCGAGCGGGTCGGGCTGAACTGGCGCGTCCCCGTGGTCACCGGCAAACGAGCCGTGCGGCACGTGCTCTTCGACACGAACTTCTGGAAGTCGTTCGTGCATGCCCGGCTTGCCGTCCCGATGGGCGACCCGGGCGGGCTGTCGCTCGTCGGCCACAAGCCCGAGCATCATCGTCTGCTGTCGGAACACTTGACCAGCGAGTACCGCGTACGCACGGAAGGCCGGGGTCGAACGGTCGATGAGTGGAAGCTCCGCGTCGAGGGGCTGGACAACCACTGGCTCGATGGGCTCGTCGGCTGCGCGGTCGCGGCGTCGATGGAGGGGGCGGTGCTCTTCGGGACGGACGCCAAGGTCGTCGCGAGGCCGCGGCTAAAGCTCTCAGCGCTGAAGGGGCGCTCGCGATGACGATCAGGCCATCGCCCAAGCTTGGCTCCGTTCCCAGCCCGTCGCCCAAGGGGCTGGTCTGCCCGAAGTGCGGATGCCAGCACTTCGAGGTGCTATCTACCCGCGCAGCGCCGAGCGGGGCTGTTCGGCGTCGGCGGCAATGCCGACACTGCGGGCGGCGCGTCACGACCGTCGAGCGTCCGGTCGGGTGATCGCACGCTACCGGTAGTCGATCTCGGCTCGCCGCCCACTTTCCGCGCGACATCCCGGCGGCTGGATCAGAGAGGTACGGGTGTGCCACCCGAACCTTCCAGCGATGACGAAGCCCTGCGCGAGGCGGCGAAGCAGCCCGCCAAGGCCTCCGTCGACGGCCAGTCCGTCGAGCAACACCCGCTGAAGGACCGGATCGAGGCCGACCGCTACCTCGCGTCCAAGGACGCCGCGAGGAAGCCCGGCCTCGGCATCAAGTTCGCCAAGATCGTCCCCCCCGGCTCCGTCTGACCCACTCATGCTGAAAGCCATCGCCAACATCATGAGCCGGGTCGCCCCCCAACGCGCGACGCGAGAGGTCTCTCCCTCCTCGGCGGCGTCGCATGCTCCGCACGGAAGTGGGGCACGCGGCGGCCGCCGCGCGGTCGCCGCCAAGTTCGATTCGGCCCAGACCACCGCCGACAACCGCAAGCACTGGGCGAACGCCGACGGGCTGTCTCCCAACGCCGCGATCAACCCTGAGGTGCGGCGCGTCCTCCGCAACCGCGCCCGATACGAGGTCGCCAACAACTCCTACGCCAAGGGCATCGTGCTGACGCTCGCCAACGACACCGTCGGCACCGGCCCGCGGCTGCAGATGCTCACCGACGACGCGGCGGCCAACCGCCGTGTCGAGGAACTGTTCGAGGCGTGGGCGGCGGCGATCGACCTGCCCGGCAAGCTCCGCACCATGCGGATGGCCCGCGCCGAGAGCGGCGAGGCCTTCGGGCTCCTGGTCAGCAGCCCCGGCATCGACTCGCCCGTCAAGCTCGACCTGCGGCTGATCGAACCCGAGCAGGTCGCGTCGCCGCACCTGCCGTGGACCCGGGGCGCTCGCGCGGTGCCCAGCGAGGCGGACGGGATCGTGCTCGACGCGTACGGGCTCCCCGCCGCGTACCGCGTGCTGCGCCAGCACCCGGGGGACGTGGGCATCTGGACCGGTCCGGGCGCGGGTGCCGAGCCCGCGTTCGACACGCTCCCGGCCAGCAGCGTGCTGCACTACTTCCGGCCAGACCGGCCGGGGCAGCTCCGGGGCGTTCCGGACATCACCCCCGCGCTACCGCTGTTCGCGCAGCTCCGGCGGTACACCCTCGCCGTCATCGCGGCCGCCGAGACCGCGGCCGACTTCGCCGCGGTGCTCTACACCGACGCGCCGGCCAACGGTGAGGCCGATCCGCTGGAGCCGATGGACGAAGTCGAGCTCGAGAAGCGCATGGCGACGGTGCTCCCCGGCGGCTGGAAGCTCGGGCAGGTCCACGCCGAGCAGCCGACCACGAGCTACGCCGAGTTCAAGCGCGAGATCCTCAACGAGATCGCCCGCTGCCTGAACATGCCGTTCAACGTCGCGGCGGGGAACTCCTCGGGGTACAACTACGCCAGCGGTCGGCTCGACCACCAGACGTACTTCAAGAGCCTGCGCGTCGACCAGCACCATTTGCGGCTCGCGGTCCTCGACCGCCTGCTCAGGGCCTGGCTCGACGAGGCCGCGCTTGTCGAGGGCCTGCTCCCGCAGTCCATGCGGGTGCGCGGGGCGGCGACGCCGCACACCTGGTTCTGGGATGGCGTCGAGCACGTCGACCCCGCCAAGGAAGCCAACGCGCAGGCCACGCGCCTGACCAACCACACCACCACGCTCGCCCACGAGTACGCCCGTCAGGGGCGCGACTGGGAGGACGAACTCCGCCAGCGTGCCAAGGAACTTGCGCTCATGGCGGAGCTCGGGCTGCCGGTGGGCTCGACCGAACAGCAGGAGTCCGCCCCCGGGCGCGACGAGGAACAGGAGAACCAGGCCCATGCCGTCTGACACCATCGCCTTCAACGAACATCCGCTCGTGATCCGCGCCAACAGGGCCGCCGACGCCGCCGGGTCCACCCCCGCGGCGGCGCACAAGAGCCTTTCGCTCACGGCCGAGGCCGAGTTCGAGTTCATCGCCGGGGCGGGCGGCGATGCCGGTGGCGGCGCCGCGCTCCCGCGTTTCCGGATGGTCGCGTACACCGGCAACCCGATGAAGGTCTCCGGCTGGCGGCACCCGGTGGTGATCGACCTGGCGGGCCTGGCGATCCCGTCGCAGTCCCGCCCGATTCGCTTCGGGCACGACGCCGCCGCCGGCGTCGGTCACACCAGCGCCGTGACCGTCGAGGACGGCAAGCTCGTGGCGTCCGGCGTGGTCTCTCGCGACACGCACGCGGCCAAGGAGGTCGTGGCCTCGGCCCGCAACGGGTTCCCGTGGCAGGCGTCGGTCGGCACCAGCGTCGAGGCGTTCGAGTTCCTTCGCGAGAACCAGTCCGCCACGGTCAACGGCCGCGAGGTGCAGGGCCCGCTCAACATCGTCCGCAAAGCGACGCTCGGCGAGATCAGCTTCGTCGACCTTGGTGCCGACGGGAGCACCACCGCCAGCATCGCGGCCTCGGGTGACGCCGGAGCCACGCCGGTGCAGGCCGCTCCCGCCGCTCCTGCGACTGGCCCGACCGAGCCGAGCAGTCCCAGCAACCCGGTCATGGAGCTGCGGGCCCAGATGGCCGCGGAGACCGACCGCATCAGCGCGATCCGGCGTCTGTGTGCCGGGCAGCACGGGCAGATCGAGTCGCAGGCGATCCGCGACGGCTGGGACGCCACGCGCACGGAACTGGAAGTGCTCCGCGCCAGCCGCCCCAAGCCCCCCGAGGCCCCGATGATCCAGGCCCACGGACGCGGCCCCGTCACCCAGAAGGTGCTGGAGGCCGCGTGCATCCTGTCCGGGCGCATGGAGAGCCCGGAGAAGCACTGCGACGAGCGGGACCTCGAGGCCGCCAGCCGCGCGTTCGGTCGCACGCTGGGCCTGCAGGAGCTCCTGCTGCACGCGGCATGGGCCAACGGCTACACCGGGCGCACGTTCCGCGACTGGCAGGGCGTGATGGACGCCGCCTTCGGCCGCGGCATCGAGGCGTCGGTCGGGGGCAGCACGATCAGCATCGCGGGCATCCTCTCGACGGTCGCCAACAAGTTCCTGCTCGACGGCTTCTATAGCGTCGAGCGCACGTGGCGGAACATCTGCGCCGTGCGCAGCGTCACGGACTTCAAGACCGTCACCAGCTACCGGCTCACCGGCAACGACGGGTACGAAAAGGTCGCCCCCGGCGGCGAGATCAAGCACGGGACGCTGGGCGAGGAGTCGTACTCCAACAAGGCCGACACGTACGCGCTCATGCTGGCGATCGACCGCACCGACATCTACAACGACGACCTCGGGGCGATTACGTCGGTGCCGCGCAAGCTCGGCTCCGGCTCGGGCAAGACGATCAACGAGGTCTTCTGGGCGGCGTTCATGAACAACGCGGCGTTCTTCAGCGCCGCTAACAAGAACTTCGTCACCGGTGCGGACACCGCGCTCGGGGTCGATGGCCTGACCAAGGCCGAGGTGGCCTTTATGGATCAGGTGGACACCGACGGCAAGCCCATCGGGGTCCTGCCGCAAATCCTGCTGGTCCCCACGGCGCTGTCGGCGATGGGCAGCCAGCTCTTCAAGAGCCTGGAGCTGCGCGACAACACCGGCGGCGCGAAGTACCCGCTCACCAACCCGCACCAAGGCAAGTTCCGCGTCGAGGTCAGCCGCTACCTGGGCAACCCGAAGTTCGGCGGCAACTCGACCAAGGCCTGGTACCTGCTGGCGGACGCGAACGACCTGCCTGTGGTCGAGATGGCGTTCCTCAACGGCCAGGAGTCGCCGACCATCGAGACCGCCGAGCAGACCTTCAACCGCCTGGGCATCCAGATGCGCGGGTACCACGACTTCGGCGTGGCGCTGCAGGATCCGCGCGGCGGCGTGAAGGCCAAGGGTGAGGCGTAATGCCGGAGCAGGTCGAGTTCGAGGGCGGTATCGGCATCGAGCCGGGCGGAGAGCCAGGCACAGGAGGTACACACGTGTCCACAACGAAGTTCGTTCAGGATGGCGCGGCGATCGATTACACGGCGGCGGCGGACATCCCCGCGGGCACCGTCGTCGTGCAGGGCGACCTGGTCGGCACATCGCGTTCCGACCTCAAGGCGGGCCAGTTCGGCTCGTTGGCGGTGCAGGGGGTCTTCGACTTCCCCAAGGCCGCCGGAGCGGGCACGGCGTTCACCGTCGGCACGCTGGCCTACTGGGACGCGGCCAACAAGGTCGCCACCAAGAACGCGGCCGCCGGCGCGAACAAGCTCATCGGCAAAGCCGTGCGTGCGTCGGCCGATGCCGACACGACCGCACGCATCCGGCTGCAGCAGTAACCCCCACGCCCCCCAAGGAGCCACCCGTGGGTGACCTGCTCGATCGCGGCGCGGCGTTCCTCGACGCCCAGCGTCACCAGCACCTCTCCCGCCCGGTCCTTTACCGGCGTGGCACGGACGAGAAGGAAGTCCACGCCACCGTCGGCAAGACCGAGTTCGAGCAGGCCGACGACGCGGGTCTCATCCACCGCGTGGAGTCGCGGGACTTCCTCGTGCGGACGGCGGAACTGGATCTGGGCGCTGGCCCGATCCTCCCGCGGGCGGGCGACCAGGTGCGAGAGACCCTTGGTACGAGCGTGTTCGTGTACGAGGTCAATGCCCCCGGTGGACAACCGCCCTGGCGCTACAGCGACCCGTACCGCAGGGTTCTTCGGATTCACACCAAGCACATCGGCACGGAGACGTGATGGCGGACTCAGG